>JARRQD010000262.1:0-5553 GCA_037382205.1 Candidatus Thiodiazotropha sp. | reverse complement strand
GTCTGGGTTCACTGGGTGCTCTACAACATGCCTGCGCAGACCAGCGAACAGCCCAAGGCTATCAAGCCAGCCCAGCTTCCTGACGGTACAGGAGAGGGGATCAACGACTGGAATCAAACCGGCTACGGCGGTCCCTGTCCGCCTATCGGTCGCCATCGCTATTTCCACAAACTCTATGCCCTGGATAGCGTTCTGGATGGTTTGCATAGACCCACCAAGGCCGATGTGGAGCGAGCCATGGAGGGACATGTGATTGAGGAGGCGGTACTGATGGGAACCTATATTAAGGCCTGACGATCGGATAATACCGACCATGAAGTGGACATCAGAGTCCGCTTTCCCTTTCTCGAGCACAATCTTGGGCAATTGGATCAACTCAAGGTATCCACCGCCAACGGGCTCTGATAGGTTCACTTTGGTCACACCACACTAGCGGCTGAAATCATGACAATCCACGCAGTTCGCGCCGGTTCCTTGTGTGACGCATGGAACAGCTTGAAATCATCGAACTGACCAAAACGCCAGGCTTGCGCGATGTAGGACTCATGGCAGTCCGATGAACAGCTTGCCTGATCCTTATCACGAGGTGCATATCCCAGGGCACCCTGAAGTTCGATCCGGGCCGAGGTAAGATGGCACGATTCACAGCTCAAGGCCTCGGATTTAGGCCCTACCTGGTGATTAAGGGCCTGGTAGGTATCCGTAGTGACCCACTCATAGCGATCACCTGGATTGAATCCCGGTACCTGCTTTTCGATCATGCTCTGTAAACCGGCAAGGGTTGCGGCATTAGCATCTGCGGTATCGAAAAACACCTTGGTATCGAGGGGAATCAACATGTTGCTATGGATATCCAGTGGATAGTCCGAAGTTTTATACTTGAAGGGATACAACTTACTCGCCGCGTCGTCCATGCTGATCGACATGCCCGCCGTATCGGGAATCATCTCACCATTGATCTTTTTTCGCTTGTATTCAATTTGATGGCAAACCAGGCAATCGATATTCTCAAGCTGAGCGCGCGACGCATCCGCTTCCGGCTTGGCACCCAGTCCCACGTGACAACTACTGCAATCCTCCCAGTTCCAGATATTGTCGATCTGAAAGTCGGCATTGAAGCGGACTGACCAGACACCGATATTCTGCCCCGTTTGGTTGCTGACAACGGCTTCACCCGTAAACCCTGAACCCCAGTCGCTTGACTTGGTCATGGCGCATGCTTGACCCGAAGTGTCGTCTGCCAGAACTGGAGGAGCGGCGACAGCGGCGCCAAGTAACAAAATGAAATTGATTAACACCAGTCGATGATCGACTGACAATAGGAACTTTGGATACATTGTCTATTCTAGTTCTAGTGATTGTTCTTCATGGCCATGTAGAGGTTTGGCTCTCAACCAAACAACAAAACAGGTAAGCCTGCAGGTCAAAAGGCACAACGGACGCATGGTATTAATCACTGATGGTGGATGCTTCGAAGACGGTCACAAATTAATCAGGTTACCTGATAATATTTTCGATGCCCTTGAGCGGGAGAATCCGTGACACAGGCACATGAAACAGGCTAACCCGTCTGGTGTAAAAGTCGTTTTCACCGCAGCAGCGCCTGCATACCAAGCTGAAGGAGTGGAAGGCTGTGTAAGGGGTCAGGCAGCATTCAGTATGCCCTGTGCAACGGTTTCGTTTTTGGTGGGGTCAATGCGTCACTGATCGTCAGCAGGAGCACTTAATCGGAAAACCCGTTTGACGCCATTTCCGACAGACAAAAAATCCCGCGTGTGGGGAGACACGCGGGCAAGGGTAAACCACTGCTCAGTTAGTGGTGGTTGATTTCATTCTCGTGGCACTCGACACAGCCTACCATATGTCCTTTCGGGAACTCGGCACTGTTGCCACCAGGACAGAAGTTAGTGCGCTCATCACACTCAAGCACTCGGTCGGTCGCCATACGCGAGAGCACAGTCCCCAGCCCATCCGCACCGTGGCAGGCCTTACACTGGTCTGAATTGCGTTCTGCCAGATCTTCATGCCCACCATCAGCGAAACCTGTGTCACCCACGGGGTGCATGCCGTGCGGTCCATTCAGGGTATTGCCCAGGTCACCTTCGTGGCAGGTACTGCACTCGATGATGGTGCCCTTGTGACCCTGCAGCTGATTGGCGGCCACATTGTCGTTCGCCGCCGCATTCTTGTTTGGCCATATACCATGCGTCGAACCATGGCATGCCTCACAGAAGACACCTTCATGCCCGGTGCTCACGCGATACAGCATGGGATTGCCAACACGTGGATCACTCGCACCGGATACCGCGGGGTTGTCCGCCTCGATGATATTCTCCGCAAAGCGTTTGTTGCTGGGTACGATTGGCGTAGCCTTGGCATCACCAGAACGATAGGCCTTGAACAGACGGATACCATCCTCATTACCATCCGCATCGGCAGGATTCACGACTGTACCTGATGTACCCGCCAGGTTGTCCATGGCGTCACCGGTATGGCAGGAGCCGCAACCCGGTTCGTTGGCCCATGGCACACGCGGCTGGTGTGCATTGGTATAGAAATCGCCACCCAGCTCAAAGGCGCCTGGTGTTGCTGATGATACGCCACGGGTGAAGTCATCACCGACCTGTTCCATGTCACCATGGCAGTCCTGGCAGAGCATGCCTCCGTTCGCCATGGCGCCACGCAGACAGTCGGTGCGGCGTCCGGGATGACACTGATAGCAGGTCTCTTCCAGTACTTGCCGGCGTTCGCCTTCATTGGTGACGATACCGAACTCATCCTTAATCGCATCAGGCATATCGGGGAAGAGCTTGTTCCCAGCTCCATCTGTCACGCTGCCATGGTGGCTGTGCATGACGTTCGACATGCTCTTGACGCTGCCCTGTCGGCGACCATTGGCTGTGGTGCCGACATCGCCATCCTGTGGCCCGAGCTGGGCAAGATCCAGCGCCGGGGTATAGTGACACTGCTGACAGACCACTGGGGTCTGGTTCTCAAGATCGGTACCGTGTTTCTGATCATGCAGGCGTACCAGGTTGAGGTCCGCCGCATACTCCCTGCTGACCTCCAGCGGCACCTCACCATAGAGCGGGTCATCATCGAAAGCGCTGGCAACGTTGACAAGATTTCCTGTCGCCGCGCCATTACCGCCATCCTCAGCCGCACCATGGCATGCGCCACAGTTGGCCTCACCCGAGATCGGTACAACCGTATCCACGGAGGCGACCACGTTTCCGCCGACCTTCGCCTGGATGCGAAACAGTGGCCAAGGATTCTCTCTGCCGTCGTCGTCGAACGCTGTGACCGGAACGCCCGGGGCCTCGAACCAGTTCACACCCTCCTTGACATATCCGAATTGGAATGCCGGATTGATGAAAAAGGGTTGGTCCACCACGTAGGCTTCAAACAACTCTTCGGCGTTTTCAACATAGGGGCCATGTCGACCAGGCATCGACTGCTGGTCGGCCTCAAGGGTTCCAGGGTTGGTCAGATAGAAGAGCTCCACGTTGGGCATCGGCAGGCCCAGGTCGAGTATGCCTTCCACGGGACCCTCGGGATAGAAGAGGGAAAGTACGCCCCCAGCATAGAAGGGTTCAGCGGGGTAGAACGGCGCATAGGCCTGCCGCGCCACATCCCAGAAGTTAGTCTTGAAGACTTCACCAGTGACTGGGTTTTTACTGGAGTAAACGGAACCTGAACCTGCGGAGTTGATGCCGGTCAGGATCGGATCATCCGGATTCGAGGCCGCTGAGTAGTAGACTTCGACGCCATCGGCGCGACCCAGGATGTTTGGCTCTCGGCCACGCTGGATAACCGTCGCATGCAACACATTGAAGGGTGGCAGGATACTCGATATGCGGGTATCGAAATCGCCACAATGCATACCCAGATCATTCACCGAAAACACCTGGTAGTCGCTGCTGTTGACCACTGGCTGTTCGTCTACCGGTATGCCCGGAGGTACGCCGTTCTGGCTGGTGGAGTTGATCGATACATCCGTGCTGGGTGGCGGTGGCAGAATATCCTGAATTGTGGCCGTGGACGAATCGCTGTCCGAGTCGCCATCGGCATCCGTGACAGTCAGGGTTATCGAGTAACTGCCGGCGGTAGTATAGGTGTGTGCCGGATTCGCCTGGTCACTGCCATTGCCGTCACCGAAATCCCAGGCATAGGCGAGAGGGGTGTTTTCGGGATCGCTAGAGCCGGCGCTGCTGAAGTTCACCGTTTCCCCGACCATGCCATCATAGGGACCATTGGCATTCGCGGTGGGGGGTTCGTTGGCCGTCTGCCCATCCTCGACGGTGGCGCTGGTGGTATCGCTGTCGCTGTCGCCATCGTTATCGGTAACCGTCAGGGTCACTGTGTAGCTACCTGGGTCGGAATAGGTATGGCTTGGGTTGGCGCTGTTGCTGCCGTTGCCATCGCCGAAGTCCCAGGCATAGGAATCGATGTCGCCATCGGAATCGGTGGAACCCGCGCTGCTGAAATCGATCGCGGAACCGGTGGTGGCGCTATAGGGGCCGTTTGCGTTTGCGGTGGGTGGCTCATTTGGAGGTGTGCCAGCGGATCCATCGTCACAGTTGTCAGGTGCCCGACTGACAGATTTCTCATCCGTCTTACCGTCCGAGGAGCGGACCGCGCTGACCCGGCAAGGGACCTGGGCATCGTCATGTAATTCCAGTCTGAATCTCCAGGAATCACGGTAGGAGGAAACACTCCCGAGCACTTCTCCGGTCGCGTCATTTTTTACGGTAATCTGCTGTCTTCTACCGCCACTTCCAGTCACTTCAAGACGATCTTCACTGCCGTCCCATTTGGCCCTCTCGATATCGAAGCTTGATGATCGCTTGTGATCGGCAAGAAGGTTGCTTGAAAATACCATAACCAAAATGAGGAAAAATAGAATATTGATTTTACGGTATGCAGTTGCTGTTTCTACTGTCATGATGGAGGATCTCCAGAAAGGCCACCAAATTAAGGTTATGTACTACGCTAGCAGTCGATAATTAAGTTTTTCTTAAGTGTGGAATGAACAACCTCACAATAATCCGATTTGCTGATTCATTTTGCTGAGTTCTTGACTTTTTAGGAATGGAATTCACTGTCGTCATGTGTAGCGATCACCCTAATCTGCACCGGCCAAAAGGCCTATCGGTGGGTATTTATCAGGGTATTCGGCTATTACTGACACAGTTGTTGGTCGGCGGTAAATAGATTGGGAATCTGAATCCTCAGATTACCCCTTAAGATGCGTGTATCAACATCAAATCAACGAGCGACACTACCTGCGGTTCAGGGATGGGGTGGCCGTACATGACAAGCCCCTGCTGCTGCACGTACAACAGGAATTTGCCGAGTATCTCAAATGTGGTCGACTGGTTCTTCAGTTCAAGTAAGGGACATTCTCTGGTGATTCTCCAATCTCTGGGCTGGTTCAAGGAGTCCGGGGCGGAACATTGGGAAACTGCCCCAAGTAGGTTCTCTCCCACCAGAGTCCCGATGCAGCAAGCGTTTCCGCAGTGGTGAACTGATAACGATAGACCAGGACCCTGA
>JARRQD010000261.1:0-5638 GCA_037382205.1 Candidatus Thiodiazotropha sp. | reverse complement strand
GGCGTCTTTAAAGGCATGAATCAGTCCGTCAAGGGCAACCACGTCATCGTGTTGAGGTTTAAGTCCGGTATTGTGATAGTCACTCAGATGGCCGATCAGTGAATTTCCGCTTTGGGTGATTTGTGGTACGCCAAATTTGCTGCCAGATTCTGCCAGCGTGGAGATCCGCTCAATCAGCACGTCGATCAGATCCCCTTTCCAATCGCTTTGTACCAGCTGATGCCAATTTTCCAGAATGGCTGATATCCTGCCAGGTACCTGATTTAGGAACGATTCGATCAGGCTTGTGTTGGCATCTTTTTTACTGGAAATATCACTGCTCATAGGGATTGAGTCTTTAGCCCAGGGTTATTAACGATAAGGCGACAAGCGCACTACCAATCAATACTGGGTGGAGCCAGCTTGTCATTACAATGTGCTACCTTCGCTTTCAAGTCTAACTGTTTGTCTCTAATTAAGAATAATAACGGTTTGTTGGGTTCGCTGAAAGGGGGGCGGTATTCATTGACTGCTTTTTTCGCACAATTTTACATCTATCCGTGGCTACAGCCGTAATCTCTGTCCATCTTGCTGAATTAATCGAAAGGATGTTTGCTGAGGGGGGTCAACTCAATGATCAAATATTGGTTGTTTTTAACCTCCCAGATAATATTGAAATCATAAAGCCGCATGCCGAACTGATTGCGTTTCTCCTGTGCCAGGTAGGATGGGCGAGGATTATTGGCAAGCACCTGATAGATCAAGCGTTTTAGATGGGAGGCTTGAGTGTGCGAGTATTGCTGTAGTAGCGTTTCAGCCTGCATACTGAAATTGAGCCGAATCTCCCCGCCAGGTGGTGTTGGAGCAAACCCAGCCGCCGCATCGGGAATGGCGTCAGAATAGGGTACATAGGGCTTGATATCCAACACTGGAGTGCCATCCAACAGATCTACTCCCCCCAGTCTCAGGTTGACCTGTTGCGATGAGATATCGAGATCGATTAGCTTCACAACAGAGAGCCCAATGGGGTTCGGACGAAAGGGGCTGCGGCTGGCAAACACCCCGACACGCTGGTTTCCACCAAGCCGGGGTGGTCGTACTGTAGGTTTCCATCGATCCCGGATTGCGGCATGAAAGACAAAACTCAGCCACAAGTGAGAATAGCCTTCGATATCACGAAAGGCCTCAGCACGATTGTAAGGTGGGAGGATCTTCAACAGTGCTTCGGCCTCGGGGATCAGTCCTGACTGCCGGGGGATGCCAAACTTCTCCTTGAAGCAGGAATGAATGATGCCGATGGTCTGGAATTCGAAATTCATTTTGGGCTGAACTGGATGACTTTCTTCAGTGGATTCAGGTTGATTTCATCGAACACTGTACCCGGATGGGCATTCAGTACCCAGTCAACCACTGCAGCGATATCCTCAACCCGTAGATGATTTTCCGGTGCATCGCCCGGCCTGAAATCCAGTTGCCCGAAAAAATCACTGGCAACCATGCCGGGATTGATCAGGCAGACCCTTGCGCCGCTGCGACTGCATTCAGCCCGCAAGGATTGCGCAAACCCCCTTAGGGCGAATTTGCAGGCGCTGTAGAGGCTGCCTTGCTTGCCGCCGCTCAGCGCCGATTCGGAACCGATGATGACAATGTCACCTCGACCCAGTTTTTTCAGTTGTGGCACCAAAGCCCTGGCGATGAAGATATGCTGTGTCAGGTTGACATCGATCATCTGTCGTATCTGTTGATAAGAGAACTGCTCAAGAGCGCCGAACTGGCCATAGCCGGCATTCAGCACTGCCCCGTCCAGATCCGGGTGAGCATCAATGATCTCTTTCATGGTGTCCGGTAAGCGTTCAAGATCAGAGAGATCGAATCTCACTTTATGAAGATGATCCGATTGCTCTGGCCAGGCACTGAAATCTCGACCAATACCAACAACCTGATCTCCTTGCTCAAGCAAGTGTCGGGATATCGCCTGTCCGATGCCGTGAGTTGCCCCACTTATCAGGACTTTACGCCTTAGTTGGTCACTCATATGCAGTGATCCGCGAGATAAAATCTTTGATCTGGATAATTTGAGCTGTAATCAATTTTTCTACCTGTTTGGCGTTAATGTTTTCAATGCCGCTGTCAGGATTATCCGAGACAACTTTAAGGATATGTAGATGAGACATTGGGATTGTGGGTGTCAAAGACTTCAGAAACCCTAAGGATTCCATATCATAGGCCAATTGTTGCCGGTAGGCGGACTGAGGCTCTGTAACGCACAATAATCGCCCATGGTTGGCTGTGGGATACAGCGGGCTTTGCAGTTTCCAATGGTCGCCGTCAGGGCCTAAAACCTGGTCAGCAAGAAACAACGCTCCGATTGGCAGAGAGCCATGGCCGCAAATGCCCAAATTGAGCCAGGCCGGCTGGCATTCAGTTGGTGCTATCTCTTGTAAATAATTAACCGCCATTGCGATCGATTGCAAACCAGGGCCTGACACAACCAGCTGGATATCTTGAGACACATAACACGGTAGCGAACCTACTGGCTGGAGGCGTTGCAAAGCCAAACTCTTAATCAGTGGTTTGGCCTCTGCAGGCAGGGCAATGAGCAGATTTAGTCGTCGCCTTTTTTGCAACCTGACAACTCCTGTTGATATTGTGCTTGTATCGCCATGAAGTGATCGGCGCGCGGCTGATTCCCGCGCTTCATTGCACCCTGACTGAGGATCTGGCACTTCTGACAGAGCATTTGAATGGCGGCGCATCGGTCTTCATGGCTCAATGGGCCATTCTCCAGCAGTTTCTGCAGTGCATGGATGCGAAAGCGGTCCATTCCCCAGTGTTGTCGTGATAGCTGATCCTGATGCCCACCATATTTAATGACCAATGGTTTTGCTACGAAATCAACAGCTTCTCTGGCGCAGACTCGAAGCCAGAGATCATAATCTTCGCAGGCAGGTAGATGCACATCGAAGAGACCATAATCATCGAAGACAGAGCGGTGTAGGAGGGCTGCTGATGGGGAAATGGCACAGAGAGGGAGGCAGTTTTTAAAAATATATCCACCCTGTTTGGCATGCTTGTGCATTTGATTGACCCGGGTTCCATTTCTTATCCAGATCTCATCGGTGTGCGAAATCCTCAGTTCGGGGCTGCGCTGCAAGCTCGACATCTGCTGTTGCAGTTTGTCTGGAAGCCATGAGTCATCCGAATCGAGTAGCGCCAACCACTCTCCTTGTGCCTGCTTGATACCACGATTACGCGCCTGACTGACCCCAGTGTTGGCTTGCGATAGATAGACAACTTGCGGATAGTGCTGGGCGATCAGAGATGGTGTCTCATCTTCTGAGCCATCATCAATGACAATCACCTCAAGTGGTTGCTGGGTCTGGGCAAAAACAGAATCCAGTGCTCTGGGAAGTGTCGAGGCACGGTTATAAGTGGGGATGATGACAGAGATAGACATGCCAATAGAGGGTAACCTCTAGCCGCTTGGTTGTTAATCTGTTTGTTAAAATTGTGAGGTAGATTCTAAAAAAAGCTACGTTTTATAAATGACTTAGCCGGACAAAGATCTATTATTGCATTATACTGACACATGGTATTCACCATCTGAAGTGCTGTTGAGGGATGTCTAAGTGCTTATTTGGAAAAGGATTTTGCTAAAAGTAACCTCCTACCTCCAATTGGTGGGTAGTCACGGAGCCTCGGCTAAAGTGAAATCAAGGCGATTTGATACAGAAGCAGTCCTAACAAAGATTCTTAATCATGATAAAGAGGGATTTGCCTCTTTTTATGAACGCTATCGGGGACGTGTCTACCGGTTTATCGTACGCCAATATGGCACCAGTGAGTATGGTAAAGCGGCCTATTACTCAACTTGGCGTCATCTGGTTGTTGCTGGGATCTCCAGCGCAACACCAAAACAGTTGAAAATATCTTTTTTTCAATATCTTGGGTCATCAGCAGGTAGTTTGATGTCTGCTCAACGTGCTCCCGAACCAACCAACTATCTGCCAAAAGACATCGAACAAGATGAAAATTGGAGCCTGGCGTTGATCGAGTGCCTCAAGCAGCTGGGTGATGACCAGAAGCGTTACTTTCTTTTCAAACATGAAATTGGCATTAGTGAAGCCGCCATTGCCAGAACCTTCAGTGTCAAAAGAAAGGCGGTCGAGAGTTGCATCGGTGCCGCTGAAGAGGCACTTAAGAATCGTTTGCATGAGGCTGGCATGCCGGAAACACTCTCCATGGAAAAAGTCTATCGGGAGAGTCGGGTGGTAAAGCCACCGCACTCATGGGATCGAGAAATACTCGACTCATTCGATATCTGGGTCAAACAGGCTGACAGCCCTGCGAAAACCACCGATAAGACCGAAGATCACCAAAGCAGTGGTGGTATTGCTGGTATGTGGCACCAGTTTCGAGACCAGTTGAAGGGCAAGTTTTCAACAGCGAGTAAAAAATCACCGGCCAAGCACAATCAGGATCGGAAGTATTCATCCTCACACCACTGATCTTAGAACGCTTGATTTTAAAGAAGTGGTCAGCAGACTGAGAGATTCAGTTTGGTCAGTTGTTGAGCGCTGATATTGCTGGATGTGGCCTATTCACATCCCGCGTCAGGCAGACTGCTTGGTTTCAGAAACTTAAAGATGCAACAGAGTGCTGTATCGGTTGGAAGGATGCCTCGAATTTTATACACAGAGGCTTTCTGCTACATCTAAGGTAGTGTAGAATCTCCGCTTTTTCCCAGCCGGTGTTGCAATGCAAGATATCAATCCCATCAACCATCTGATCGATGACCTAAAAAGACGGGCGACATCCCTCAGGGGGTATCTTTGACTATGAAACCAAGCAGGAGCGTCTCACAGAGGTTTTGAGAGAGCTGGAGAATCCCGAAATCTGGAATGATCCAGAGCGGGCCCAGGCGTTGGGGCGCGAAAGGTCCACACTCGAAGATGTGGTGCTGACCCTGGATGAGCTTGATCAGGGCTTGGACGATGCCTCAGAGCTTTTGGAAATGGCTGTTGAGGAGGGGGATGAGACGGCCATCTCTGTCATCGAGAGCGATCTAGCCGACTACGAAAAGCAGGTCTCGGGACTGGAATTCCGCCGCATGTTTTCCGGCGAAACCGATGCCTGTAATGCCTTTCTCGATATTCAGGCCGGTTCCGGGGGAACTGAAGCACAGGACTGGGCTGAGATGCTATTACGCATGTATCTGCGCTGGGGTGAGCATCGTGGCTTCAAAACTGAGCTGATCGAGGTCTCAGCTGGGGAGGTCGCCGGTATCAAGAGCGCCACAGTACGTTTCGAAGGTGAATATGTATTCGGCTGGTTGCGGACTGAGATCGGTGTGCATCGATTAGTCAGAAAATCCCCCTTCGACTCGGGCAACCGACGTCATACCTCATTTGCCGCGGTTTTCGTTTCACCGGAGATCGATGACTCCATCGAAGTCGATATTAATCCTGCCGACCTGAGAATCGATGTCTATCGAGCCAGTGGCGCGGGTGGACAACATGTGAACCGCACTGAATCTGCAGTACGTATCACCCATAATCCCACCGGTACAGTGGTGCAGTGTCAGAACGACCGTTCACAACATAAGAACAAAGCCACGGCGATGAAGCAGTTGAAAGCCAAACTCTACGAGCTTGAGATT
>JARRQD010000260.1:0-11900 GCA_037382205.1 Candidatus Thiodiazotropha sp. | reverse complement strand
CTATCCGCAGGCATACCGACCATTTCCACCTTGGCGGGCTGATGCCGCTCATGATCGCTGATTGGATGAACGTTGTCCGTTCGCATCCGGCGCCCTGTACCCAGGCCATCACTCTTGAAATCGTGTACCAGTGACTGCTGCTCCGGCATCAGATGCAATGCACTGAGCACATCCTCAAAATCCTGGGGCTCAAGCTGTTTCGGCAGCACCCCAATGGCCCCCAAAGCCCTGGCCTGACTGAGCGCCAGCCCGCCCTCTTTGGAGGTATACATCATCACTGGGATAACCGCAGTATTTGGATTGGATTTGATCACTTTCAGTGCCTGAAAGCCGTCCATGCCCGGCATCTCATAATCCATGAAGATCGCATCCGGGGCGTTCTCATAGAGGTAATCGATGGCTGCCGCCGCCGATTCCCGGGCGTCTACCGTAATGCCATACTTTTGCAGCTTGTTTGAGAGCACTTGCCGAGCGGTTTTAGAGTCATCGACAATGAGAGCTTTTTTTGTCACAGATCCCGTCACGACACCAATCCTTTCCCCTATTGTTTCTAAGTATGCTATTTCAACAAACTACATGATAATCCTTACAAACGAATCAAACGTCTGAAACGCCGGATCGCATAGTAAACTATATCCGACATGAACCATTAGAGGAAACATTCCGATGGAAACCTTGACGCAACAAAAGTGTGAGGCGTGTCGCGCTGACGCACCAAAAGTGAGTGATGAGGAGCTTGCCGAGCTGATTCGAGCCATTCCGGATTGGAATATCGAGGTTCGGGACGGCATTATGCAACTGGAGAAGAGCTTCCTCTTCAACAACTTTGTCGCAGCCCTGGATTTCACCAACAAGATCGGCATTCTAGCCGAGGATGAGGGTCACCACCCGGCCCTGCTGACCGAATGGGGTAAGACTACGGTCACTTGGTGGTCTCACAAGATCAAAGGCTTACACCGCAACGATTTCATCATGGCGGCCAAAACCGACCAGCTGTATAACGGATAATCTTGATTAAGACGCGGCAAAGCCGCCACACTTCAGGGGATTATTAGAATCTGCTGCGGCTCATGATACCCGTGCATCTCCAGCTCCGCCTTTTTGCGCATCACAACGAACGTTTTGTGCGCTTCTCAAGCGCATTCTGTCTGAGCGCAATCGTCATCTCGCCAAACAGCAATCGCTTCAGCAGCCTGACACCGTACCACATCAGCGTCAGATCCTCTCTCTCCTCGGCTTTTTAGAATCGGTCGGCCATTGGGTAACAGGTTTTGACCCTATAAACTTCCGTTGCCCACCCCATTCTGCTCATCATTTACTGTTTTTATCGAAAAAGTGGCTCTCCAACGGATCTTATCAGGTCAAATAAGCGCCATTTCCCCAGACCCCATCAGGAGAGATCCTGATGAAGATTGTGAAAACGATCCCCGGCCTTGCTGACACGATCTAAACTGAACTTCTCTGCAGGATTCAGTTAAAGTGTGTGCTTTTGAATCGACATCATGAACCAACACGCCCCACCAGAGGTCCTTTTTCTACTCGCAACCGGCTGCCACCACTGCCCGATGGTATTGGAGAGCCTGACGCAACAGCTGAAACAGGGCAGCATCGCAAGACTCGATGCCGTGAACATCGTCAACCGCCCTGAAGTGGCCCAACGACTGGGTGTACGCAGTGTGCCCTGGACGCGCATTGGCCGTTTTGAATTGGCTGGCGCACTATCCCCGAAAGAGCTGGAGCAATGGATTGAGCGGGCCACTGAAGGGAGTGGGGTGGCTGACTATTTCAGTGAATCCCTGGCGGCACAACGCAGCGACAAGGTGATCAGCTGGCTGGATGAGAGTCCGGAGGATCTGAAAACAGTGCTGGAACTGCAGCTAAAAACCACAACCCCAATGGCGGCACGCATCGGCATCGGCGTGGTCATGGAGCAGCTTGAAGGGGATCCACGACTGAGCCATGCGCTCCCCACACTGATCACCATGAGCCGCTCACCTAAGGCCAATATTCGCGCCGATGTGGCACACTACCTCGGCCTGACCCACCATCCCGATGCCAAATCCACACTCAGCGAAATGCTCAACGACAGCCACCCTGATGTCAGAGAGATTGCGGCAGAGTCATTAGAGCTTTTGCCAGCAGATTGATGAAAATTCACTGCCAACCAGTAAGGCTCTGAATACTTTCACCCATCTGGGTTATCATTCACTGATCAACAGAGTGAACCAAACCAATATTCGGAACAGATACAATGGATAGACGGGATCAAATATTGACCATGCATGCTCAGTTCATCAACCAGGTTGTTACCATCGGACAGCAAGTTGATCGCCAACAGGATTTCGAAGAGCTGTTAAGCATGGCGGAACAGAGTGGCTGGACTGAGCTGACGGCCTGCATCCGCAAGATCTTCCAGCGGGGGCGGCGGGATATGGAACTGCTCAATCCTCTGGATGAAGAGGATCGGGTGATTGCTGAATCGATTCTGCGCGGCCTTCAGGATCCCTCAACCCTGCCCGACCCGAACGCCAAACCCGAACCCGCCCTGGCAGCACCTGGATTGGCGAGCTTAATCCATGCTGCCGCAAGCGGAGACGCCCAGGCGCTGCAGATCATCGCTGAGATGGCGGAGCAAATGAGCAAAGCCGGGGGGGCGATGGCCCAGCTTGCGGCGGTGATCAGACCCATACTCAATGGTGAGCGGGAAACCGAAAAACTCTGCAAGGGGATGAATAGCCGTACAGAACAGATGGTATTGGGTATCCTGGATGAGTTGAGACAGCTGGAAGAGAAATCATAGCATGGCAAGAGTTTTTATCATTATTGCTGGCATCAGTGGCTTGTTGCTGGTCAGCTTAGGCGCATTTGGTGCCCATGCACTGGAACAGGTAATCCCGCCAAGCCATCTGATCTGGTGGCAGAAAGCCGTCCACTATCAGGGAATACACACCCTCGCCCTGTTTGGTGTTGGCCTACTGATCCTGCACCATCCGGTTCGAGCTCTGTTGCTTTCAGGCTGGCTGTTTGTGGCGGGTATGCTGCTCTTCTCCGGCAGTCTCTATGTGATGGCATTGAGTGATCTGCGCAGCCTGGCCCTATTGACCCCAATCGGTGGTACCGCCTTCATTGCCGGCTGGCTGACGCTGGTGATCGGCGCCTGGCGCCTGCCCGACCTGCACCCGAGATAGTTCGCCCGCTCAATGTTGAAAGCAACCGAAACTGATCCGCACCATTGATGGATATTCAAGCCTTTTCAAACCGCCTGCAAAAAAACCATCGCCACTGGCGCAAATGGGCCAGACGGCGGCAGATCAGCTGCTTTCGCATATATGACCGGGACATACCGGAATTCCCACTGGCCATCGATTGGTACGACGGCCATATTCATCTGCAGATATTCGCCCGCAAAGGGATGGAGCCTCTGGATACCACCCAACAGCAGCAGATCACTGAAGCGGTCAGCGATGTTCTGCAGGTCCCACTCGAGCAGATCGCAGTAAAGACTCGACAACGCCAGCGAGGACTGAACCAATATGAGAAGACCGGAGATTGGGGCAAACCGATACGGGTCAGCGAAGGCGGCTTGCTGTTCGAGGTCGAACTAAAACGCTACCTGGATACAGGTCTGTTCCTCGATCACCGCAACACCCGCCAGCTGGTACGGGACAAAGCGGCTGGCAAGCGCGTGCTGAACCTGTTTGCCTACAGCGGAAGTTTTTCAGTCTATGCGGCGGCCGGTGGCGCCATCGCCACGGTCAGCGTGGACCTCTCCAACACCTATCAGGAGTGGACCCGAAAGAATCTTCAGCTGAACGGCTTTACCGGTGATCAGCACGAACTGGTACGAGAGGATGTGTTTCAATATCTGGAGCGGGCCAATCGGGAGCGTCGTCAGTTTGGCCTGATCATTCTCGACCCTCCCAGCTTCTCCAACTCCAAACGTATGGATGAGACCCTGGATGTGCAGCGAGACCAGCAGCGATTGATCGAGGGTTGCCTTGGCCTGCTCAACCCTACCGGGCAACTGATCTTCTCCACCAACCGCAAAGGCTTTAAACTCGCCAAGCCGCTTGAGCAGATCAGTGGCTGCCAGGAGATCACCCAGCAAGTGGTTCCAGAGGATTTCAAACGTCGGTTACCCTATCGATGTTGGATTTTTCCGGCACCTCTCGGCCATTCGCTTGTCTGACTTAGGTTAAGCCTCTGAAAACGGACTATTTGATCGCCAAATTAAAAATATCGACACTTGACGCATCACAAAAATTACACTCTTATAACGACTAAAAGGCCGGGGCGGTTCCCATTCAGTCCAGCAGTTGAACCCGACTGCGACACTGACTCACTTACCTTCTCGAAAAGATCAAATCCAAACCTATGCAATTACGCAGGGATGAAGAGCAAATGCTGAAAAGAGTCTTGCTGACAATCATCGGACTGGCCGTACTGATCGGTATTCCAGCCGCGATCAAAATGCAGCAGTTCCAGGCTATGGCTGGTATGCAGATGAGCATGCCGCCGGAGATTGTCACCGCCGATCAGGTTAAGCGCCAGCAGTGGCCCAACACCCTGTCAGCCACCGGATCCCTGGTTGCCGTGCAGGGCGTCATCATCAACCTCGATCGCAACCGTGGACTGCGCGCCAACAAAACCGTATCCCAGTCAGACCTGGACACCGCCGAGGCCAACTACAAGCAGGCCACCGCCCAGGTTGAGAACGTCAAAGCCACCATCGCCAAAAAGACCATGCGCGCCCCCTTCTCAGGTCAGCTCGGTCTGCGGCAGGTCAACCTGGGGCAGATCATCGAACAGGGCACACCGGTGGTTACCCTGCAGACCATCGATCCAATCTATGCGGATTTCTCCCTGCCCCAACAGCGCTTCTCCAGTATCGCCGTGGGCAATGAGGTGCGCATCACTACCGATGCCGCCGAGGATAAAAGTTTCAGCGGCAAGGTCATTGCCATCAATCCGGAGATCGATCAGACGACCCGTACTGTGCGGGTCAGATCCACCCTGTCGAACAAGCAGGAGCTGCTGCGCCCCGGTATGTTCGCCAATGTGCAAGTGATCTTGCCCCAGCAGAACGAGGTGCTCGCCATCCCAGCCACTTCGGTGCTCTATGCCCCTTACGGTGACACGGTATTTGTCATCGACACAAAACAGGATGAAGAGAGCGGCGAGGAGCAGAAGGTATTGCGCCAACAGATCGTCCGCCTGGGAGCGACCCGAGGCGACTACGTGTCTGTCACCGATGGCCTGAAAGAAGGCGAGAGTATCGTCACCAGTGGCGTGTTCAAGTTGCGACCGAATATGGCAGTGGCGGTGGATAACAGTCTGGCGCTCGATGCCAAATTGGATCCCAATCCAGTTAATGAGTAGCAGCAATCTAACTTAAAAAACCTTTAATACCTCAAAGGGACATTCTCCAGTGGGTAAAACCAAAGCCTTTACCGATCTCTTTATCCAGCGCCCGGTTCTCGCCATCGTGGTCAACATGTTGATCGTGATTGCCGGCATCCAGGCCTGGAACAGCCTCAATATCCGTCAGTACCCTCTGAGCGAGAACTCTACGGTGAATATCTCCACCGTCTATATAGGGGCCAACGCAGAGCTGGTTCGGGGCTTTATCACCACCCCCCTGGAACAGGCGATCGCTTCAGCAGACGGTATCGATTACATCGAGTCGAAAAGCCTGCAGGGATTCTCGATGATCAACGCTCGGCTGAAGCTCAACTATCCACCCACCAAGGCCTTGGCTGAGATTACCGCCAAAGTGAACCAGGTACGTAACGAACTCCCAGCCGAAGCCCAGGTGCCGGCGATTTCGATTCAGTCTGCCGACTCCCGGTTTGCCTCAGCCTATCTCAGCTTCGCCTCGGACATCCTCTCCCAGGCGGAGATCACCGACTATCTGGTTCGTGTCGTGCAACCCAGGCTTGCCGCTGTCGCCGGGGTGCAGCGTGCCGATGTGCTTGGCGCACGCACCTTCGCGATGCGCATCTGGCTAAAGCCGAACAAGATGGCCGCACTGCACATTACCCCCTCACAGGTACGCCAGGCACTGGCCGCCAACAACTTTCTCGCCGCCATCGGCACCACCAAGGGCTCTCTGGTGCAGGTCAACATGACCGCCAATACCGACCTCCACTCCGTGGAGGAGTTCAAGCAGCTGATCATCCGCCAGAGCGGTGACAGCATCATCCGTCTGCGGGACATCGCCGATGTCAACCTGGGCGCCGAGGACTACGACACCTCAGTACGATACACCGGCCAGACGGCGGTATTCATGGGCATCTTCCCGCTACCGAGCGCAAACACCATCGATGTCATCAAACTGGTTCGGGCTGAGATCGACAACATCGCCAAAGACCTGCCCTCCGGCCTGGAAGTGAATATCGGTTATGATGCCTCAGAATATATCGCCACTGCGATCACTGAGGTCACCAAAACGTTGGGAGACACTCTGCTGATCGTGATTGCGGTAATCTTCCTGTTTCTGGGTTCGATCCGCTCGGCTCTGGTGCCAACCATCGCCATACCGGTCTCACTGATCGGCAGCATCTTTCTGATGCAGGTCTTCGGCTTCACCCTCAACCTGCTCACCCTGCTGGCGATCGTGCTCTCCGTTGGCCTGGTGGTGGATGATGCAATCGTGGTGGTGGAGAACATCGAGCGCCACCTTAGGGAGGGCCGCAGTAAACTTGAGGCCGCTATGCTGGGCGCCCGGGAACTGCTCGGGCCGGTGATTGCCATGACCGTCACCCTGGCCGCTGTCTACATGCCGATCGCGCTGCAAGGCGGATTGACCGGCTCCCTATTCCGTGAGTTCGCCCTAACCCTGGCAGGTACCGTCACCATCTCCGGCATCGTCGCCCTCACCCTCTCCCCGATGATGTCTGCACACATGCTGAAGAGTGCCGCCGACGAGGAGAAGGGGTTCACCGGCTGGGTCAACCACCACTTCGACCGAATGCGCACCACCTATGGACGACTGATCCGCCGTACCCTGCACGCCCGCCCCTATGTCTACGTGATCTGGCTGGTGGTGGCAGCAGCGGCGATCCCTATGTACATGCAGTCCCCCAAGGAGCTGGCGCCCAGCGAGGATCAGAGCGTGGTGTTCGGCATCATCAACTCGGCCGCCAACGCCACCGCCAATCAGAAGCGCTTCTATGGCGCCGCCGTCGAGAAGGCCTTCCTCGATGTGGAGGAGGCGGATCTCACCTTCCAGATTCTCTTCGCCCCATCAGTAGGAGCCCAATTCGACACCGACGGCTTCTCAGGTGTTGTGGTCAAACCTTGGCATGCACCCAGGGAGCGTACCGTGTTCGAGATCCAGCAGGAGATCCAGGGCAAGCTCGCCTTGATCCCCGGTTTCCAGATCTTTGCCACCACCCCACCAGCCCTGCCTGGCGGCAGCAACTTCCCCATCGAGTTCCTGATCACCTCGACAGCAGACGCCAAACAGCTGCTGGAGTTTGCCCAGCAGATTCAAGGCAAAGCGATCGAAAGCGGCATGTTTCTTTTCCCACCGCAGATCGACCTGAAGTATGACCAGCCCCAGGCTCAGCTCGTGCTCGACCGAGATAAAATCGGCGCTCTGGGACTCAACCTCAACCAGGTCGGCCAGGATATGGCCGCTGCGCTTGGCGGAGACTATGTCAACCGCTTCAATATTGCCGGACGCAGTTACAAGGTCATTCCACAAATCGAGCGCTCACAACGACTCAATCCAGACCAGTTGACCGAGCTCTATGTCAGCGGCCCCGATGGAGAATTGATCCCGCTGAGTGCCATAGCACACATCGAAAACACCACGGTACCCCGCTCACTGAACCGGTTCCAGCAGCTGAATGCAATCAAGCTGTCCGGCATGACCAACCGCACACTCGATCAAGCACTGACCGTGCTTGAAGAGGCGGCGGCCGATATCCTGCCGCCAGGTTACAGCATCGACTACACTGGAGAGTCGAGGCAACTGCGCCAGGAGGGTAACAAATTTCTTCCGGCCTTTGCCCTGGCAGTGGTGATGATCTTTCTCGCCTTGGCGGTGCAGTTCAACTCGTTTCGCGATCCAGGTATCATCCTCTTGGGCTCGGTTCCATTAGCAATGTTCGGTGCCCTGCTGTTCACCTTTCTGAAGATACCCAACCCGAATATGCCCTTCTGGACCAATGGCTGGACCACCACGTTAAATATCTATGCCCAGGTCGGCCTGGTCACCCTGGTGGGCCTGATTGCCAAAAACGGCATTCTGATTGTTGAGTTCGCCAACAAGTTGCAGGAGCAAGGGTTGAGTAAAATCGACGCCGTACAGGAAGCGGCCATGACCCGCCTGCGGCCAATCCTGATGACCACCTCTGCCACGGTAGCAGGCCACTTCCCACTGATCCTGGTCACTGGCGCCGGGGCGGCGGCCAGAAACTCGATCGGTCTGGTGCTGGTCGGTGGGATGGCTGTTGGCACCTTGTTCACCCTGTTTGTGCTGCCCTCAATCTATGTGCTGATGGCAAAAGATCACCAAGCCGATGCACAAGAGGATCAGCCCGTCTCAGACAATCCAGCGAGGGAGCTGGCGACAGAGTAGCCCTACCAATTGATTTCACGAAATCGCTTCTACCCCATTTGCGCGGATAGGTGACTCAACCTGACCTATCTGGTTGCAGTCAAAAGCCCCCCCTATTTCTGCCATATCGAACATCTCATCCGATGGCGCGTCCTCGGATGAGATGTTCGAGTTAACTGTGTGAGCGCAGCGAGTTTCAGGCGTGCCGGTTTTTGTGGGCATCGCAGCGTACCCGCAGGAGCGTGCCAACATATTGGCGAGCACCTTCTTGCTACGTTAATAATCATGAACACTTGTATCTTAGGGCCGTCGATTACATAGCCTTCGTTTGTTAACCCACTTACCGGAACCCCAAAGGCCTCAGGAGTAAATGATTTCAAACAGATTTCTTTTGGGTTCATTATTTCCTAGATATATCGAACGTTTTGTACAATGCCCGCTTAATAGGGGCGATCTCGCGAGCGTCCTAATTCACGCGCCTGCTAAGCCTAGAACGGCACTCACTAAGCTTCGTGAAATATTGTTTGATAAATTCAGTGTATGTGTGTTCTTTATCAAGCTCTAGGACTCGCTGAACCTCAGAGCTTATTTCATCGCATTGTTCAAGAGTAGCACCATTATTTCCATACAAAATACCGCTTGGCCATTCGTGCACGGTGTATTCAAGCCACGACACCATTGCCTTAAGCAAAAGCAACCTAGCCTGATCGCTATTTGGGTCAAGTTCGAAACTTGTATTGTATAATACCTAACTCGCTTACCCAATTTAGCTCCTCATGAAGTTGCCGAGATTGGTATATGTTTTGCGCAAGCTTACCCAGCCAAAGAGTGCAAGCTAAGTCATTGTTCTCGTAACCGGCTTTTAAAGTTGGGTAGACTAACTCATGGAATGTCTCATGACGAATTATCGAATAGCTATTTATTTCTAACGTAGGTAGATATTCCCAAACCCAATCTTCTTTCTCTCTTCCATTTTTAAATGACGAAATAAATTCTCGCAGCGCTTTAGAGGCCTGCTTGTTTAATCCCTTTTCTTTAAGTTTCCTGAACTCTTTATAATGTTCGATATTCATAGAGGCTTACATGCCATTCAACGGCTTTGCCCGCTGTATTGTTATTGTTAGCAATCACACATCTCTTCACTTAAAAGCCATTCAGATTTATAAAGATAGAGTAACCATTGAAACCAGTCGAAATACAAATGAGAGAAAATATTCATATATCGCTAAAGCATATTTGAGGGGCACGAACAACGTCCGGGCCCATATCATAAACTACTCTAATATTCGAATATTCTGTAATCTTACTCTAATTTTTCTACTGATTTTTCTACTTGAGCCATGATCCGCGTCTTTGCGTTACTGCGCTTCTTGATTGTCTACACCAGTTTACACGATCTTGAACCACTCAATCTGTGAAACCGCCTGTTACAGTTCGCAGTATTTGAGAACTTCCACATTTATTGATAGATTACAATACGCTACGAGCAGGAAGCTCGCTAGGTTAATTAGCGCGATGTATTGAAATTTCTTAATTTTTCTCGAGGAAAACCAATGAAAAAAATATCTCTTCTCTTGCTGCTCTGTCTGATTCTGGCCTACTCTCTCGCTCAGGCTGCCAACCAGGGTGGAAGAGGCCAGTTCATAGCACATGGCCCATGCCAATCCGGTGCCGAACTACGTGGCCTATATCAAGAAAAATCCCGAGGCACTGAACATATCGAAGGAACAGATGGATCAGGTGATGGCCTGGAACAAGGCCAATGGTCCTAAGATGCACGACATGGTGATGTCTGTGATCGAAACTGAAAAGAAGATGGCTGAGGCGTCTATGGCCGGAGTGAGTGCAGAAGAAATCATGGCGATGGCTGACGAACTCGGCAAAACCCGACTTGAGATCATTGCAGGGAAAACCCGTTGCCGCGACCGTATGCTAGAGATTCTCAATGACGAACAGTGGGGCAAATTAACCGCGCTGGTAAAAAGCAGGTAAAGGCAATCCAGCTGATCAAAAAAGGTGGCTTTTTTGCCGCCTTTTTTGTTTATCCAGATTATATAAACTTGTTCAGATCAGAGGCCAGAGTTCACATGCGAAAGACAATAAAGAGAGACTTAGGTGCTGAATACGGCACCAATAAAACCAAATATCCTAGCCACACAGAACATGTGTATGTGATGATTTTTCCCATCTAAATAAAGGCATTACCACGCAGAATATGGGGACAAGGTAACTAAAGCTCGTTGAGGCTTGGGGGTAATCATATAGCTTTTTATCTCACCAGCAACTATGGTTAGCCGCTGAGTGCCTCTATTGAGCCCTTGATATTCTCTCGAGCCCTAACTTCAAATTGCCCCCATAACTCTGGAGTTGCATAGATCTGGTTTCTGTTTAAAAAACGAGACAGTACCTCCCTTCGCTTTTCGTGAAATATTGAATCTGGTACAAAGCTGTATTCTTCTCGTACTTGTCTCTCATATTCGTTAAATCTATCTGGCTCCGAACCTAGTATAGAAAGATCAATATCCACAAGCAGCTTCTGATCACGGCCTAATGGAAGTGCTGAATGCCTAGTTGCAAGAATATGGTTATATATCCGTTTAATTCGATCCAAAGGAACCCCTGCCTTTGTTAATTCAATCTCCGCCCATTCGGCACTCTTTCGCTCGTTATCAGAAGCCTTTACATCATAAATCGCGTCATGAAACCACAAAGCAATTTCAACCTCAGCTTTCTCCTGTGCCAAATCAACAAATCGATCAAAAACGGCAAGACACTCTTTCAGATGTTGCAGAGTGTGATATTTCCTTTGAGGCTCACTATATGCGCTTATCAGACGAGATTTTAGCTCCTCACCCGAGCATTCAGCTCCTATTAGTAACCAGCACCGATCCCAAGATAATTTAAACATATGTATTCTATTGACGTCGTCATAGGTCCGCCAGTTACCCAGCAGTCCCGATAGAGAATTATGGATTATCGAGACACCCGACAGATTGCCGAGGCACCCAATTTGAATCATCAACATCTTGTAGTCTAATAGCCATGTAATAGTCCACTGCACTTAACACCACAAACACCGGAGGAGCAAAAACAGAGTAAAATGACGGTTTTAGCGTCCGCGTTTACTTTGTCATGCACCGCTTTAACACGATTGGATTTCAATTATATTGCCTTCAGGGTCTCTAAAGTAGACGAACTTTAACTGACCAACACCATCTACTTGTTTCTCCGTAACTCGACCTAACATCTCACCTCCATGTTTCATTGCCAACTTCAATGTCTGGTCAACATCATCGACCTCAAAAGCAATATGGGTAAAACCAATGTGATTTGC
>JARRQD010000259.1:0-8571 GCA_037382205.1 Candidatus Thiodiazotropha sp. | reverse complement strand
TTGCAACGCCTTGGACTAGCACGCTATTCCAAGGCGTTGCGCGCCGTGCAGGGATGCACAAGTGTCGCGGGCACATGGATGTGCAGGAGCGACCCTTGCCCTGTACCACCACAAGCGCACCCTTCACGCTGTCCAACTGATCTTTTTAGGTTAAATCCAGTCATACTGGTTGAATAGCGGAAGCTTTTAGCTGATCAGCAGCTGATGTAGGGCGATTACCTCACGGCTGTGTTCTTTGGTGTAATTTTTGCTTATGAATTGCCATGAACCCACAACCCACAAAATCTTCGATGGAACGACGCCTGCTCGATAATCTGAGTACGGCGATTCTGCTGTTTGATCGCGATTTCAACCTGCTATTCATCAATTCGGCGGCGGAAATGCTGTTTGGGGTGAGTGCCCGCAAAATGGTTGGGAATCCTGGTAGCGATCTGATCTATTGCTCAAGTGGTATTGTCAGAAATAATTTGAACCGCTCCCTGGAAACCGGTCAGCCCTTCACAGAACGGGAGCATCAACTTGAATTGCAGGAAGGTCGTGAAATCACTGTCGACTGTACAGTGATCCCACTGAGATCAGGTCAGTTTGTCAGTGAGTTTCTGGTTGAAATTCAACAGGTGGATCGGCAGTTGAGGATCACCCGTGAAGAGCAGATCCTGTCACGCAATCAGGCCAGTCGAGCGCTGGTCAAAAGCCTGGCCCATGAGATCAAAAACCCTTTGGGAGGTCTTCGAGGTGCTGCGCAACTGTTGGAGCGCGAGCTGCCTGATCAATCGCTTACGGAATACACCCAGATTATTATTGAAGAGGCCGATCGGCTGCAAAATCTGGTTGATACCATGCTCGGTCCGAACCGTATTCCGGAGATGAAGCCGGTCAATATTCACCAGGTATTGGAGCGAGTCTGCAGCCTGGTGAAGGCGGAGTCTGGGCCAAATCTGAATGTGATCAAAAACTATGATCCGAGTATTCCAGATCTCACTGGAGACTCGGATCAACTGATTCAAGCCTTCCTGAACATTATCCGGAATGGTGTCAGGGCGGCTGGCCCGCAGGGTGTGGTGGGTATCAGCAGTCGAGTTCTGCGCCAGTTCACCATTGGCAACATCCGCCACCGCCTGGTGATCTCAATCGAGATTTGCGACAACGGGCCAGGCATCCCACCGGAGCTGCAGGAACGGGTCTTCTTTCCGCTGGTATCCGGTAGCAATGGCATGGGGCTCGGGCTTTCCATATCCCAGACCCTGATCAATCGACATCAGGGTCTTATTGAATTTACCAGTAAACCTGGTGAAACCGTATTTCGAATATTACTTCCTTTGGAGCAGGTAGATGGATAGAGCATGCCGCGTATGGGTGATTGATGATGATCGCTCGATTCGATGGGTTCTGGAAAAGACCCTGGAAAAGGCGGAGATGGAGGTGACCAGTTTTGAGAGTGCTGACAGTGTCCTCAGCTCCCTGGATAAAGGTCAACCCGACGTGGTTGTATCAGATATCCGTATGCCAGGAATGGATGGTCTGGAGTTGCTGGAACTGCTGCATGCCCGCTATCCCTCCCTGCCCGTGATCATCATGACGGCTCACTCCGATCTGGATAGCGCGGTTTCCGCCTATCATGGTGGGGCATTCGAATATCTGCCCAAGCCATTCGATGTGGATGATGCTGTGCAGCAGATCCGTCGTGCCTGTCGTCAGCAGTTGACGGTTGAAGAGAAGCCGAAGATCGATTCAGCAGATGGCGGAAAAGAGATCATCGGTGAAGCGCCAGCCATGCAAGAGGTCTTTCGTGCAATTGGGCGACTGGCCAGATCGAATATCACGGTATTGATTAATGGGGAATCCGGTACCGGTAAGGAGTTGGTAGCCCATGCTTTGCATCGGCATAGCCGTCGTGCCGAAGGGCCGTTCATTGCCCTGAATATGGCAGCGATCCCCAAGGATTTGATGGAATCCGAGCTGTTTGGCCATGAGCGAGGCGCTTTTACCGGAGCCCAGACCCGACGGGTTGGGCGCTTTGAACAGGCGGATACTGGTACCCTGTTTTTAGACGAAATCGGTGACATGCCTGCTGAGCTACAGACTCGACTGTTGCGCGTTCTGGCTGATGGAGAATTCTATCGGGTGGGTGGTCATGAACCGGTCAAAGTCGATGTCAGGATCATCGCCGCCACCCACCAACACCTGGAAGGGCTGGTTAAGGAAGGGGCGTTTCGTGAAGACTTGTTTCATCGACTCAATGTGATACGCATTCATCTCCCCTCACTGCGTCAACGTCGAGAGGATATCCCATTGTTGTTGAACCATTTTCTGAAAACAGCGGCGGAAGAGTTGGCGGTGGATTTCAAAGTACTGCTAGCGGAGACGGAGAGCTATCTCAGTCAGCTGGATTGGCCAGGAAATGTACGGCAGCTGGAGAATACCGCACGGTGGTTGACGGTCATGGCTTCCGGGCAGGAGATTCATATCGATGACCTGCCCACTGAACTGAAAGAGTCGGATACCAGTACAGCACCTCAGGATGATTGGCGTCAGTTGTTGAGAGGTTGGGTGAAACGACGTCTGCAAGAGGGATGCGAAGGTATTCTTAATGAGGCGGAACCCGATTTTGAAACGGTAATGATTGAGACCGCACTGGAGCATACCGCCGGTAAGCGACAGGATGCGGCGAGACTGCTGGGCTGGGGCCGGAATACTCTGACCAGAAAGATCAAAGAGCTGGGTATGGAGCCACGTTAAGATCGGTAAGGTGTGTTCACGTGGTCGACTTCCCGCAGGGCGAGCTAAGCGATTGAAACGCCAACTCACGATAGGCCTCGTCTAAATGTATGATTTGTATAAGACACTACACGAGATAGGGGTTAAGATGCTCATTCGCTACAGCTCCAGCTCGATTGAGCGCTCACAGGGCTGTGAATAAAGCCTGAACCCAGGGATTCAGGTAAAAGCTTAAAAGACGTAGGTGTTGCATGGATTCCAGTACAATCGATCTGCCGAACAGTGAAATAGAGTCTGTAGAATTTGAAAACGGTACACTGACTATCCGTTTCTCGCGGGTGATCATCATCAAAACCATGAGTGGTTCATCTGAACGCACACGATGGTACCAGGCTGGTGAGTTGATCTTCGAGGGTGCCGAGCTTGAGACAGCGCTACCCGATTGTCCCTGTATCTGTGAAGGTGGGGATGTGGGTGAAAATGTCTATACCTATCGGGACATGATTCCGCTTCCTTTGGAGAGTCAGGGCAGAGCGAGATGTGATTTAAAGATCAAGGATCAGACGCCGCTCCAGGCCTGGGCGGAAGGGGTGAAACTGGCCATGAAAGACAGGCCCCGTTATATCGAACACCTGCGCGGTGCTGACTAGCTTCAAGCTGAATTCGTGGTGAAATCGCTTAGTGATGGGCTAAGCGTGGACGATCATCGCTGATACTCAATCACTGAACTTAGCACTCACCGCCGTTTTGTCCACCGAGGCCAGATGGTGAGCCATACGTGTGGTTTCGGGCAGTTTATAGCGAGTGGTGGCAGCCAACACATAGTCCAGGGCACTGCTGAGAGATAGACGATGACCGATCGATACATAGATAGGTTTTACCCCAGATCGGCTACGCAGTACTGCACCAATCACCTCATCCCGATCCAGAAGTGGAACCCAACTTCCCTTCGCTTCAGGCAGCGTATCATGGTGGCCGACGAGACGGGTTTTTGCCACCCCGATCGAAGGTATATCGGTGAGTAAACCCAAATGGCAAGCCAGTCCAAAGCGCCTGGGGTGAGCCACCCCTTGGCCATCGCAGAGTAACAGGTCAGGTTTTTCACTGAGTTCATCGATCGCCTTCAGGATCGCCGGTACCTCCCGAAATGAGAGCAGTCCTGGTATATAGGGAAATTGTGTCGGTACTCTTATGATGGCCTGCTCAAGCAGTTCCAGGTTGGTAATGTCGAGTACGGCAACCACTGCGCGGGTGATCTCGCCTGCGGCCTCAAAACCGACATCAATCCCGGCAATCCGTTGTGGTGGCGCCAGCTGATCGTATCGGATGATCAGACTGCTGAGTTGTTTCTGCAGCGCGATGGCTTCCTTTGGTGTTAGCTTCCAGGCATGAGTGATTGACATAAGGCCACCGGATAAGCGTGGTTTATATGGGGCTTATTGGGACTGTATTTATAGGCCGAAATTGACGATTTGCGCTTACAAATCGAGCTAAATGGCTTAATCTTGCTATTTAGGGGATAACAAAACAACCCAATTTACTCATAATTTACTGTATTATGTTTAAGCTTTCTTGAAACTGGACGATACAACTGTATCGATTTCAAGGATGGAGATGCTTCAATTTTTATTCAGATAACCTTGTAGAAGATTATGTCAGTCGAGCTATTTAACAATGGAAGTCACATCTGCGTGGCATTTAGAGATCTGGTCTCCGGTGAAGCCGTGCAAGCCAATCAATTTCTAATCTACGATCATCAACACGCCGCACTCATCGATCCGGGTGGGGAATTGACCTATTCCAGGCTGTTCATGGCGATCAGTGACTATATGAATGTCAAGCAGCTGGATTATGTGGTGGCCTCCCATCAGGATCCGGATATTGTTGCTTCTGTCAATAAATGGTTGGTTGGTACAGACTGTAAGGTGGTAGTGCCTGCCCTGTGGGAACGTTTCATTCCCCACTTTACCAGACCAGGTCGATTGGTTGATCGAGTTGTGTCGATTCCGGATGAGGGTACAAATCTACAACTGGGCAACATCCGTTTGATGGCGCTTCCCGCCCACTTTCTACACGCAGAAGGCAATTTCCAGTTTTATGACCCTCTTAGCCGTATCCTCTTCTCCGGGGATATAGGTGCCAATCTGCCACCGGGTGATCTCAATGCCCCGGTGAAAAAAATCTCTGAAGTGATGCCCTATATGGAAGGCTTCCACCGTCGTTACATGAACTCGAACAAGGTCTGTAGGCTCTGGGCAAACATGGTTCGTCAACTCGATATCGATATGATCGTACCACAGCATGGCCGGCCCTTTGTTGGTAAGAAAGTCGTCAAAGAGTTCATCGACTGGGTTGAGAATCTGGAGTGTGGGGTAGACCTTGTTACTCAGGCAAACTATCAGCTGCCTTAAGGTCGATAAGTTAGTTACGCCTTTTCGTTTGTAATCTGGCGGTTTTCTTCTTTTAATACTCAAGTTTCGGAGTTCAAAGTTCATCCACAGCCTGTAAACAGGATGGGCATATCTCATCAAAACCGAGCCCGTCATTCCGGCGTTTGCAGTTTTGCTTTAATATCAACTCCGAAACTTGAGTTACTAATCAGAACATTCAAACCAGAGCGCTAGATGCTGGGTGAATAAAACACGCACGCCATGAGTATCTGGGTGCCATTCCCCAATATATGACCCTGACATCCTATATTTGCTCCCGACTCTGACATGAGTTAATGTTAGGAGTTGAGCTATGCCAAGGAGATGGCAATGACGATATCCCACATGGACATATACTGTCTCGATGAGCCACCCTTTTGTTACTGTGCAACACGATGTCTCTACCCATTCTTTTTGTGGTGAAGGGATGTTTGCAAGTTGCACCCATTCAACGCCTGACTTTTAAATAGAGATCCGGTGAGACTGATATCTCATCGAAATTACGTATAGGTTGAAAGGCATTTTGTGTTCCGCCAGGGAGGCAATAGTTCGTGCCGTGCTATATAAAGTCGTTAAACCATGGATTTCGTTTATAGCTTAAAAAATCAACAGGGAGAAGTTTTAATGTTTCAAGTATTACGTTATTTGCTTGTAGTATCCGTTCTATTGACACTACTACCGATAAACTCAGCTGCATTTTCTTTAAATTCCTACGATCCACGCTCCATGGGCATGGGAGGGGTAGGCATTGCCGTTCCAGGTGTCGCCACGGCACCACTATTCAATCCGGCGTTACTCTCAACAGCTATCAGTGGACAGGGCAAGTTTATAACCATACCTACGGTTGGCATGCGTACACAGAATTCAGATGATTTTTTTGATTCGATCGAGAAGTTTCAAGACAACGACATTGTAGGGAATCTTGCAGATAATATCGATAGAATCAATGAATTGGATTATAACAACAACATTGATGAATATATCTCACAATTGAGTACGATTTTAGATAACACCATTGTCCTGGAAAGCGCAGTAAATGATCTATCCAATATGGTGATGAGTGCCGATATCGGTGGGGCGCTGATTGCTGGATCTCCAAGCAACGATATCGGCTTTAGCTTTATGGTGAATGGTATCGCGGCTGTCGCCGGCATTGTTAACTATACACCGAATGACAAACGTGATATTCAATCACTATTGGCAGATTTTCAAGTACTCGAATCATGCCTCAGTGAGGATCCGGAGAGTTGTTTGAATGAAGATTTCATCTGGTACGATCATACCAATAACGAAATCACATACAACCCGAATTTTGACCTGAATTCCAATGTGGTTGTTCGAGCGATTATTGCATCCGAGACGGGTTTATCCCTATCTCATCTTTTTGAAGTCAACGGTTATCCTATCGCTGCGGGAATTACACCGAAATATGTGACGGCGACTGTCATAGACTATGAAGAGAATATCGAAACCGCTGATAAAGACGATTCTGATTCTAATGATTACATGAAGGACTATAACGATTTCAATCTCGATGTAGGCGCAACCATTGACCTACAGAACGGCCTGTATGTCGGTTTAGTGGTTAAAAATATCATACCTAAAGAGTATAAAACATATAACAGAATTTGCAGAGGTAACGACACCCCGAAATCGGATGGATATTGTAGAAAAACCGCAACAGGTAACGCTATCGATATCGATCCCCAACTTCGTGTTGGTGTCAGTAAAGTAACAGATTTATATACCTTGGCGGCCGATTTAGACATCACTGAAAATGGTCTCATAAATCTTGATGAAGGTTCAAGATATTTGGGATTCGGTGGTGAATTGAATTCACTCGAATGGTTAAGCCTCCGATTAGGTTATCGCTTCGATCTGGTCAATAGTGACCACAATGTCGCTTCCATAGGAGTGGGTCTTTCTCAGAGCTGGTTTAAGCTTGATTTGGCGGTTTCTGGTAAGGGCAGCGATGAGCTGGGTGCATCTGCTCAATTAAGTCTACAGTTTTAAGATCTGGCTCCAACCGTCTACTCGTTGGACTATTTAACCTAAAAAAATCAGTTGACCGCTCCATTCTAATAGCAGGTGTTTGATTATGATGAAAATCGCTTCGATGGCTAGGGTCACCTACTGGGTGAATCCTGCTTTTTTGATTAGATGGGCCGAGATGGCCCGGTAGACGTTCCCCGTATCCGGCCCATCAATTACGCACGACTGGCGAACAGGAATCTCAACTGCAATGAAAAGCTCAGCACCCATTGGTACATGGGCTGCTCGGAAAATTCCTGTTGTACGTGTAGGGACAGGGGCTTTTCCTGTGCGGCTATCACATCCCTGAATTGTGGGTAGTGTCGCTCGCTGATTTAATACGGAGCCATTCTTCTCAGAAGTTTTCGCTAGACGGAATTAGATCCGCAATAACATTGCAGGGTTTTGGCTTGCTGAAATAGTATCCTTGCAGATACTGGCAGCCCAGATGTGTCAAAACCTTTAGCTGCTCTTCGGTTTCCACTCCTTCAGCGACTACATCCAACTGCAGTGCATTACCCATCGAGAGGATGGCGTTGACCAGTGAGTATTGATTGCTGGGTTGTGGCGCGTTTTCTGCTTCCGACCAGTGGAGATGGCTGATGAAACTTTTGTCAATTTTTAGCTGACCGATCGGTGCCGTATCGATGGTGGCCAGCGATGAGTAGCCGGTGCCGAAATCATCCACAGAGAAGGTAATATTCAGCTCTGACAGCTTCCTAAGTGTTTCATTTGCGATTTTGTTATCCGGTAGCAACAGGGATTCGGTAATCTCAAACACCAGGCGTTGTGGATCGAAACTGTAACGGTTGATAATCTCCTCGACCTGGGTGTAGAAACTGCTCGACTCCAGCTGTTTGGCACTGATATTGATGGCGTAGCGAATTTCGGCGCCAAACAACTTCTGCTGCTGCCATTCGGTAATCTGCTTTACAGCCGCTTCGATGACCCAATTCCCCAGCTCGACGATCATGTTAGTATCTTCTGCAACATGGATGAATTTATCCGGGGTTAGGATACCTCGATAGGGGTGTTGCCAGCGCAGTAAGGCCTCCAACGCATAGACAGAACCATCGCTGCGCAGTTGGGGCTGGTAATAGAGCATGAACTGCTGTTCCACAAGGGCAACCCGCAGTTCAGCTTCCACCGTCATACGCTGTCTTGCCAGCTCCTGCATATTCGCCTGAAAAAAGCATACCACTCCACCACCCTCTTTCTTTGCCTGATACATGGCAGTATCCGCTTGGCGCACAACATCGTTTAGATTGTCTTTGACATGAAAGGGGAAGATACTGATACCGATGCTGAGGGTGATTTGAAAACTGTGCCCGCCAATAATCAACGGTTCAGTGAGTGCTTCTACAATATGATCGGCAAAACGTTGCGCAATCAC
>JARRQD010000258.1:0-5744 GCA_037382205.1 Candidatus Thiodiazotropha sp. | reverse complement strand
ATGTTTGAATATCCTTGAGCACCTCTTCAGCCGGTTGGGTTTTGCCTTCGGCGGCGTCTTGCTGGCCACGGCGGATATTCTCCAGGACATAGAGTCGGTACATGATCTCTTCGGTATCGTCGGCACTGTCGGGCAGCCGTTGGATGGCCTCCAGGGCTTCCTGTTTAGCGGAATGGACAAGCCACATGGTTGGAACCTCTTGTGCGTGTTGAGACCCGGCCATCAGACCGGGCCTTGTGTCACTTCGGCTTTTGCGTGGTCAATACCACACAACCGTTCATGACCCTGACCTTGACCGGGGTATTGATCTCAAATCCTGCCTGTTGCAGCCAGTGGCCCTTGAGCTGAATCCATGGCACGTGCCGTCCGGCCCCGGCGAGATCATCCTTGAGTTTACGCATATAGAGTGTAGCGCGCAAAATAACCATCGTAGTTTCGATCAAGCTAGTGGTCGTAGGAAATTGAAGATTTACGACCGTTTTGCCACTTTTTAATCGTAACCCTTTTTCATTTTCACAAATTCTGATCGTAGAATTTCCCAATTACGATCGAAGAAATAATCACGCTACCATCGTAGAATCTGGCAATGGGTTGTTGCCGAGCACTCCGATTGACGTAAAATACGATGAGTTTGGCGCGATGGATGCGCTAGCCCAGATAAAAAATGGGGCTCTGATAGAGCCCCATCGATACGAAGGCTTTGATAATCTGCCGTGTTCCGGCTGTTAAAACGGAATCGGATCCTCAAACTCCAGCATCAGTTGTTCCCCGTCAAGTTTACGATGCGTACTCCTGACGAATGATCTCCTCAGCGTAAGCAGACCAGAGCAACCCTTGAGTTGATCGAGGAGCTGTATCATGGCCAGTGCCTCATCGGGGTCCCAGTGCATGGGTAGCTGGGTCAGTCTCATATTCATGATGCTTTTTCTAGGCTACCTGCTGCTTGATCAGTTCCTGAAGTGTGCGCCAGTGGGGCTGCACCAGTACGCCATTGGCGTGGGTGATGGTCACCACCTTATGGGTCTCCCGGATCGCCTCGATCAAGCTGCCATAACAGAGATTACGGCGCAGTCTCAAATTACCCTGGGCGGACCGCAAAAAAATAAAGGAAATAAAAGGAAAAATAAAGGAAACCCTAACAAATGCCAACAAATATTGCCCTATTCTGAATAATGAGGTAAGTTTTACCTTAAAGATAGAAACTACATGGAGGTTGTTATGACAAGAGCCCATCAAACCCTAGTGAGCCTGGAAGCCACATCTTTTTACCACTGTATCTCCCGCTGTGTACGTCGTGCGTGGTTGTGCGGAGATGATCCCTACACAGGCGAAAGCTTTGAGCATCGTCGAAATTGGGTGCTTGAACGACTGCAACAGTTGTCAGAAATCTTTGCGATCGATATTTGTGCTTATGCGATCCTGTCAAATAATTACCATTCAATACAGCAACGTATCAAAGCCATATCCAACAACATAAATCTGAAAAGTCAAAGCAGTTGGACAAAATGCAGTCTATTAAGCTTTTCCCATTCGTAAAATCAAAAGGAAAGGAACCTTTGAATGGGATCGATTTTGATGAAGAGGACTATTTTCGATTAGTGGACTGGACCGGTAGGGCGATACATGATGATAAAAAAGGCTCGATACCAGAAGGCTTAGCAACAATAATAGAACGTTTGAAGTTGAACCCTGAAAGCTGGTTAAAAAGTATCAAAAGTTATAACGGAGACTATTTTACAGCCGTTGGGGCAATTAACCGGATAAGGGCTTATGCTCAAGCACTGGAAAAATGTTGGTTTCAGGGGTAAAGTGCGGCGAAAAGCAATTATCATTTCGTAGTAATTTGATAGGGTGGTAATGTGCTCAAGACATCTGTGTTCGGTAGCTTCAGTGTGTTTAAAATTGGGGTGTCCTTAATGTGTTAATGTTTTTTATGTTATTCTTGTTTTACTACCTTGTTCATTGTCGAACAATCCGTTGGTAAAAACGATGTAGGGTATGCTCAGTCTATCAGATATTTTGTGTGTCTCCTCACTCTATTATTTGTCTAGACAGACAGGAGAGCTACGGCTATTCTCTGTATGCACATTGTCGCTGATTAGAGTGTAAAATGAGTATGGTGTTTGATCAGGAATCATACATTCAGTTTAATCGGCTTGGCAAAAGTTACACAAAAATCGATCGATAATGACAGTCATCGATTCGAACATGGAACCCATCTGGCGTAATACATAGTATTCAGTGGCGGTAGTTGATGATATCGTGCCAGAACATTAGTGAAGGGCCTTGAATCATTGATATACTATTGATGCATGATGCGGTAAAACTTGTTAGAAACAGAAGTCGCGCAGTGATTATTATAATTTATTCTAAGTTCACAGATTTGCTGTGATTGGGGTAATCAGTAGGAGTTAAGGATGACACTTGAAGCTGGCACTATAGGTGTACGCATAGGTAAAAATTACAATTGGATAGTACTTTTATTAATCACAATTGTCTTATCTAGCTGTGGCGGTGGTGATGGAGGAGGGGGTGAACAACCCAATGATGATGATAATGATACTCCACCATCGGTAGACAATAATCTTAATAATGATCTGGCTGGTAGACTATATATTAGTGATCGAGGGGTCTTTCTCGACTTGTCGACTGGTAGTATAACCGAAATAGCCTCTGATGATTCCTATATCTCCCCATCTTTAGACGGTACAGAGTATATTGAGATCATTAAAAAACACCATGTTCTTGACGATGATGAGTGTTGGTCAGATATTGGAATTGACCGAATTGCGATAAGAGACGTTAATACAAATTTATTACTCGATTCTTTTGATCTTTATGAACATGTCTGGAGTATACCGGACCTATCACCTGACAAACAGGCCGTTGCCCTGTTGTGGGCAAATGACAAAGGTTGTCCTGATGACGCAAAGGATCTGCTCACTGTATTTGATCGTAAGGGTAATATCATTAGTCAAACAAATATGGAAGTTAGGACGCATGACTGGTTGCCTGATAATCGGCTTGCATATTTCATTGATGATACGCTATATATATCATCCGCAGCCTACCAAGTAAATGGTCAGGCAATTTTATCAGTTAACCATCTAGCTGGAAAACCAGCTCGTTTAAGGGTCAATCCTCAGGGAACAAAAATTGTTTTTGAAATGGTTACTGGAGGTCCAGGATCTTTCTTAGAAACAGCTTCATATCGGTATGCAACTGTATGGATGGTCAATGCAGATGGTAGTGATTTGCATCTCTATGCAACCTCTCGGCACGAAGTTGATTCATCCGGTAATGCTGATGAGCCAAAGATAAACAATCCGGTATGGTCTCTCGATGGTGAAAATATATTACTTACGGAAGGTTATTTTTCAGGAATAGCCGGTGTAACTGATCCGTTTGACTTAAATCCAGAAGGTGAATTATTTATTCCCTTGGGTGTTTATGGATTAACATATATATTGCCTACAACTGCCAGTGATATCAGGCTGCCGCCAAACAATGATATACATGGAGCAATTTTATCCGTGTCGGGTAATGATGGCCCAAGCCCCTATATAGTTAGTTGTGATTCGTTGCCGTATATAGCTCCAGTTTCCTCTGATATCGACGAGACTCCAGGTTCTTTACCACAAGAGGGTGGCCACAATAGAGGCATCGGTGGGTCGATTTATTTTATAAATGAGAGTAATGATGAAACAGTGATTTCATCCTTGAGAGTCGATACGGGTGAGATTAACGATATTGTCACCCTGGCTTCTGATCATTATGGTGAATACTCGTTTTACTTCTCCATGTCAGCTGATGCGCAATATTTTTCTTTTTATGACCTCGAAGATCTTTATGAAGAATATATAAAAATAGTTAGTGTAAATGGCGAGATATTAAAATCATATAATATGTATGACGATCGCTATGAGATTCGCCAAAGAGGAAGAATTCAATTCTCTCCTGTTAATTCAGATCTCATAACATTTGAGTATATAGATACAGATAATGGCAATAAACATGTAGCGATATTCGATTGGAGGCAGGGGCAATATCTGAGGACTTTTGTTGATGGGTATTATTCCTCTCCAACTTGGACTCCAGATGGTAATCTTATTATCTGGGATGAGAATCATACTTCCTATTTGGTAACAGTTACTGCAGATCAATTAGGTAACCCAACTGCATTATTTAGTTTACCTGAAGCCAGTATATTGCATGCAGTCAATCCGAATGGTGACAGTATGGCATTTAAGATGGCAGGTCATGTTTGGACCATTAATTTAGATGGTACAGATTTAAAGCCGATCACTGCACCCTATAAGGGGTATGAGAGTTTTCCTGCATGGTCTCCAGACGGAAGATACCTTGTTGTAAAACGTCTATCCTGGGATGGATCAATGAAAAAAGGCTCTTTGTGGATTGCAGCGGCGGATGCAAAGCATCTACAATTAAGAAACGATTCAAATAATGTTATTCCAATTAGAAAAAGTGACGGATATGCAATACATGATGTGCATGGGCCTTTAACCTGGTTGCCCTAGGTAAGACCGCTGTCATAATAAAATCACAATACATCGATTTGGTTTTATTGGTGCCGTATTCAACGGTATCTTCGGTTCTACTAATGGTCTGATTAGTACCTATGGTTCAACGTCTGATAACCAGTAACTTAATCACTGAACCTCAAACGTAAGCAGGAATTATTCAAACTCAGATAGAACCATTAGGATATTTTCTAAATATTCAAAGTTAGCGAAAATCTGTTTGGTCCCTGCGTCGGTAAGTGCTTTTGATCTACGGGCATCAGAGATACCAATAAATTCGAGGCCTAAATTGTCTGCAGTATATTTATCCCAAACACCATCGCCAATAGAAACTATTGTAGTAAAACTATCTACGCCATAATATTTTTTTGATTTAGAAATCGCACTGTTTACTATATCTTCACGTGAGTAGTAGTCATCAGCGTGAGCTAAAATGCTTTCATCGTAATAGATACAAGTTCTTAATAATTTTATTTTAGCAAGGTCTCCAAATGAGCCTGTTGCAAAGCATATAGCCCAGTCCGTATTTTGGTGTAAATAATCTATAAATTTATTTGCACCAGGAATTGCAGATAGGCCATCAATTGCGATTTGGCTGTAAAAATTGTTAGCCATTGCTGATACAAATGTTACTTTTTCACTTTTGAATTTTTTTCCATTTTCTTTAAATATTTCCTTGACGATCCAAGAGTCAGTATGGTGTTTATAGCCGGCGAAGTCTGTATTTAGTCTTTTAAATTTATAACCATTTAGTGTTTCGATCAATGCAGAATGGTGTGATTTCTTGCTGTCAACTAACGTACCATCAATATCAAAGACAACTAATCTATTTTTGCGGTTCATAATGCCAATCTTATCCTATTTGCTTGTATGGCTGGTTTGGGTCAGAACAGATTTGCAGAGTCTTGTTGTGCCAAAGATTTTAAGAACAAGCTGAATTCATGACTCAGGTCTGCGTCTTGTTTGATGGCACCACGAATCTTCTCTGAATAGTCAGAGAAAGATTGTGATTGCAGAAGGTCTTCGCCAAACTTCCATGCCAACACCGAATCGACAAGTACCTGTACCGCTTTGTCTCCCTCGCGTTCTTCCAGGCTAAGTAATGCGATGCGCTCCGCGATATTTCGGCGCAGTTGCTGGACATCGATTTTAACGTGAGATGTGCCGCTGTCATGGCTGTGGTTTCGAGAACCTTTGGTCCGC
>JARRQD010000257.1:0-5768 GCA_037382205.1 Candidatus Thiodiazotropha sp. | reverse complement strand
AGGCTCGCCTCCACCACCCCGATGACAAACGCCGGTGCGGCCTTGCCGATGAGGATCTCCAACGGCCGCAGGGGGGTCACCAGCAACTGATCGAAGGTGCCATGCTCCCGTTCGCGGGCCACCGACAGGGCCGTGACCACCAGGGTCACCACCAGGGTCAGCACCCCCACCACCCCGGGAATGAAAAACCAGCGACTCTCCAGGTTGGGATTGAACCAGGCGCGCATCACAAGTCGCGCCGGGGGGCCACTGGCGCCCTGCTCCCGACTCCAGCGCTCATTGAAAGCCGCGACGATCTCGCTGGCGTAGTTGAGGGCCACCTGGGCAGTGTTCGAGTTGCGTCCGTCGAGCAGCAGCTGAACCTGGGCGCTGCCTCCAGTCAGCAGCGCTTCAGAAAAGTTGGGATCGATGCGCAACACCAGGATCACCTCCCGGGCATCGAGCAGTGGGGCGATCGCCTCCTCACTGTGGATCACCCTGGTCAGCTCCAGGGTGGGTGAACCGTCGAATGCCGCCACCAGTTCCTGCGCCGCCTGTCCCCGGTCCTGGTCGTACAGCGCGAAGGGTACGTGATTGAGATCGTAGGAGGCGGCGTAGCCGAACACCACCAGCTGGATCAGGGGCGGTACGAAGGTCACGACCCGACTCTTGGGATCCCGCAGCAGCGCCAGGAATTCCTTGATGATCAGGGCTAGAATTCGTTGCAGCATGGACCGGTCACTCCAGACGCTTGTGCAGCTTCTTGCGCACCAGGCCAAAAAAGATCAAACCCATCACACACAGCGCCAGGGCATTGGGCAAGACCACCGACCAGACATCGCCGGCTAAGAACAGGGATTGCAGGATGGCGATGAAATAGCGCGCCGCCACGATATGGGTGATACCCTGTACCGGCAGCGGCATCGAATCGATATCGAAGAGGAATCCGGACAACAGGAATGCGGGCAGGAAGGTGGTGACGATGGCGATCATCCCGGCTACGAACTGGCTCTTGGCCACCACCGAGATCAGCAGTCCCATGCCCAGCGACACCAGCAGGAACAAGGCGGAGCAGAGCAGCAGCAGCCAGGGTGAACCGCGCAGCGGTACATCGAACTGCCAGATGGCCATCGAGACGGAGATTCCCATGCCCCCCATGCCGAGCAGGAAATAGGGTAGGATCTTGCCGATCAGCAGCTCCTTGAGGGTCACCGGGGTGGCCATCAGCGCTTCCAGGGTGCCCCGCTCCCACTCCCGGGCCATCACCAGGGCAGTGAGCAGCGCGCCGACCAGGGTCATGTTGATCGCCACCAGACCCGGCACCAGGTAATTGCGGCTGCGCAGCTCCGGGTTGAACCAGATCCGCGGCTGCATCGCCACCGGCTTGTACAGGCTGCGGCCCCGGGCGGCCAGTTCGCGCCCCAGCCAGCGGTCCCAGGTACCTCGCACATAGCCCTCCATGAGGCGTGCGGTGTTCGCATCCACCCCGTTGACGATAAGTTGGATCGGGGCATTCTGCTGGCCCTTGAGACGCGCTGCGAAATCCCCGGGCAGCACTAGGAACCCATCCAGTTGTTTTGCCTTGAGCGCGCTTTGGGCCTGTTGCCGGGTACTGAATAGCCGCGACCTGAAATAGCTGGAGTGTTGAAAGGAAGCAGCAAAGCTGGCCGCCTCGGCGCTGGCCTGTTCGGTGACGATGCCCAGGCGCAGGTCCTTGGCGTCCATGGAGACCCCGTAACCGAATAGTAGCAGCAGGGCCGCCGGCAGCAGGAAGGCGATCGCGATGCTGCTCGGATCCCGCAATATCTGCAGGATCTCCTTACGGATCAGGCCCCGTACCCGCTGGTTCATGCCGCGGTCCTCCCCTCCACCAGGGACAGGAACGCCGCCTCAAGGCTCTCCGCGTCACCCTGCTGGTGTTTGATCTCCCGGGGCGTACCCATGGCCAGGAACTCCCCCAGGGCCATGATCGCGAGCCGGTCACAATACTCCGCCTCCTCCATGAAATGGGTGGTAATCAGGACGGTCACACCCGCCTCGGCGAGTCGATTGATACGCGCCCAGAACTCCCGCCGCGCCAGAGGGTCCATGCCAGAGGTGGGTTCGTCGAGAAACAGGATATCGGGCTCGTGCATCATGGCACAGGCCATGGCAAGGCGCTGCTTATAGCCCAGCGGCAGGTCAGCACTTTCGCTCCCCGCATACTCCGCCAGATCCAGGGATTCTATAGCCCATGTCACCCGGTTACGCCGCCGTTCACCCGAAAGACCGTAGACCTTGGCGAAAAAATCCAGATTCTGTTGCACGGTAAGATTGGCATAGAGGGAAAACTTCTGTGACATGTAGCCGATCCGCGCGCGGGCGCGGGACGGAGCCTTACGCAGATCCTTACCCGCTACTTCGAGATGGCCGCTGCTCGCAGGCAGCAGGCCGCAAAGCATGCGAAAGGTGGTGGTCTTGCCCGCCCCATTGGCCCCCAGCAGACCGAACACCTCGCCGCAACCCACCCGGAAATTCAGATCCTTGACCGCAATGAAATCACCGAAGCGGCGGGTCAGACCCACCACTCGAATCGGATCACCCTCACCCGCCGGGTGAGGCGTAGTGACGGGTGGGCGGGCGGTTGTTTCCTGCCCCCCGGACAGATGGGTGATGAAGGCGTCCTCGAAACGGGGCGCCACCGCGACCAGCGCCTCCGGGGCCACACTCAGATCCACCGCAAGCAGTCCTTCCGGTTCCCGCAATACCAGCCTCAGGCCGTCCCCCTGCAGGGTCGCATCGATCACCTGGGGGTGTTCTGCAAGACGGAATTGCCACTGGCGCCGCTCGCTGTCCGGCACCGAGAGCCGGTAGGTACGCCCCTCCAGGGGTTGTGAAAAGCTCGCCGGGGTTCCCTGACCGATGATCTCGCCCTTATGCAGCAGCACCACCTGGGCGCAGCGCTCCGCTTCGTCCAGATAGGCCGTGGAGAGCAACACGCTCATCCCCTCCTCGTTCACCAGCCGGTAGACGATGGCCCAGAGCTCCCGGCGGGATACCGGATCCACCCCCACGGTGGGTTCGTCGAGCAGCAACAGTTGCGGTGAACGCACCAGGGTGCAGGCCAGTCCGAGCTTCTGTTTCATGCCGCCGGAGAGCTGCCCGGCCAGGCGTCGGGTATAGGGTGCCAGCCCGGTCATCGCCAGAAGTTCCTGGTAGCGCTCGACCCGGGCCTGAGGGGGGACCCCTTGCAGGTCGGCATACAGATCCAGGTTTTCCTGTACCGAAAGATCCTCATACAGACCGAACCGCTGGGGCATGTAGCCCACCCGCGCATGCACCTGTTCCGGATCATGGATCACATCCACTCCCGCTACCGAGAGTTCCCCAGCATCGGCGAGCAACAGCCCGGCCGCGAGTCGCATCAGGGTGGTCTTGCCCGCCCCGTCAGGACCAATCAGACCGGTCACCTCGCCGGGCCTTATATTCAGGCTGACCCGGTTGAGGGCCTTGACTTCGCGACCACCGACCCGGAAATCCTTGCTCAGTCCGGAAGCGGTCATCACCGCCTGCATCATGGCGTATCCGGGGCTTTACAGTCCGGTCGCGGGACTATGTCACCCGTCAGGTCAAGCGTTACGGTGACCGGCATGCCGAGCCGCAACTCCTCCCGGGGATCGCAGACGAACACCCGTGCCTGATAGACCAGGTCAGTGCGGGTGTCCTCAGTCTGTACCGATTTGGGAGTGAATTCCGCGCTGGGTGAGATGTAGCCGATCCAGCCCGGGTATTCCCGACCCGGGAAACTGTCACTGCTAAGAGTGGCTGTCATCCCGACACGGATCTGTCCGAGATGGGGCTCTGGCAGGTAGACCCGCGCCCATAACGGCTGGGTAAGCGCCAGGGTCAGCAGCGGACGTTCCGGCGAGGCCATGTCGCCGGGCTCCAGGATGCGGCTCTGGATAACGCCGTCCGCCGGGGCGTAGAGTTCGGTATCCTTCAGGTTGCGCTCCGCCAGGGCCGCCTCCGCCTGCAAGGCCGCCAGGGTTGCCCGGGCAGCGGCGATCTGCTCCTCCCTCGGCCCCGCCTGGGCCAGTGCCAGGCTCGCCTCCACCGCCCGCACGTTGTCCCGCGCCGCTTCCGCCGCGGTACGCGCATCCTCCGACTGCTGGGCGGAGGCCAGACTGCGTTGTTCCAGATCACGAATTCGCTGAAAGCTGCGGCCCAGGTTATTCGACTGGGTATGCGCCGCCGCCAGTTCCGCTTCCAGCTTGCGGATCTCCTCCGGACGGGTCCCAGCCTCCATCTCCCGCAACACCTCCTGCTGGGCCCGCACCTGGGCCTGGGCCGCATCGCAGGCCAGTTCTGAGCGCTGCTGATCGAGCCGGGCAAGCAGATCGCCCTGCTTGACCCGCGCCCCCTCATTGACCGCGAGTGTAGCGATCCGACCGCTGGCCTCGAAAGAGAGATTCACGAGCCTGACATCGATGTTGCCATAGACTCGCAGCTGCGAGTCATCCTGCTCCATTGTGTGGTTCTGCTTCCAGAACCAGCCAGCTGCTCCAGCAACGCCGACGAGCAGCATGACGGGAATCAATTTACGTCTGTCCATAGGCTGCAGTATACGTCTCCTACTGATCGAATGCTTGTGGCACTCGGAGGTTAATTGAGTTTTTAGTTGAGATGTTCGCTGCGTGCACGGTTTTTTTAGATTACCCCTTACTCTGCCCCCCCTGCCCCACGTTCCCATGTTCTGCGTAGGAATGCAGACTCAGGTTTCGAAAGCGCACTCAGAGGGCCAGTCGGGTTAGCGCAGCGAACACCATAATAAAATAGATTCAAAACTAATACTGCAACATTCAGTCCCCTCTGTGTGAGACTCACTTGGCATTCGATCCCTAAGAATACGCTATTGATTATCCCACTGCGGTAGGATTGTGATATATCCAGTACATCAGTTCAATTTTTTGGGGAAAAGTTGCCATATTACAATCACACTTCAGATTCCACGGACTGTTGTCCTGTCTAACCCTCGCCACCCTGCCCCTGGCCCAAACCGATACCTCAAACTGATCACAGCTAAATTATGACCTCAAGTTTCGGAGTTCATATTAGAAAAAAACTGCAAACGCCATCATTCATCCGCCTCCGATAGGGGTCGGGAAAGCTAAGCTTCCCCGCCCCCTATCGAACTTCTTATTTCAATGACGGGCTTTAGTTTTTGATGAGGCATGCCCATGTTGTTTACAGGCTGTGGATGAACTTCGAACTCCGAAACTTGAGTTATGACCAACCCTACGCGGATTGGATGCCATGAGCGTTTCGACGCTCAACCACAGCCAAGGCTAGCGGTAGGTAAAGCACTTACTTAGAAACCTCTCAAACTACGTGCACAAAACGCAGGTCTAATGGGGGTGGGCTAAAAGCTGTAAGTGTGGCTTAAGTGCTTACCTTAGAACGAACTGATCGATTAAAGCGAAAACCAAGAGAGGCCTCATCTAGATGTATGATGCGTGTGAAACACCTCACTAGCCTCTAAATACTCCATCCCAGAAAAACCGACGCCAGTTTAAACAAGCTAAATTTTTTGTCTATTTTTTGATCACATAGACTCATAATTCCCACAAACTAGAACCACACGAAACCTTATCCTATTTCACAAATATCATTTAATCAAACTGTGATCAATTACAACTATATTCTGTGATCTACGTAAAAGAAGTTACTGCTAATCATCAGTAGCATACCATGCACCATGGATTGGCTGGTGACATGGATATGGATATTGAAAGCTGATGGCCAAAGTGTTA
>JARRQD010000256.1:0-5794 GCA_037382205.1 Candidatus Thiodiazotropha sp. | reverse complement strand
CACTGTACGCGAAGAGGACGGCTATGATTTTCTCCAGCCAAAGGTCACACCCTATGGTGATTTGCTTTTCATTCAGCGGCCCTATGAACCACCCCGCTACAGCGGTTCTAATTTCCTAGCGGACTTCTTACTTTTTCCCTTTCGCCTACTACGCGCCCTGTTCCACTATCTCAACTTCTTTTCCCTTATGTACTCACGCAAACCGCTGACTTCTGCCTCAGGGCCGAAAGTGCAAGCGGATCTAAAGGAGATGCTGATTAAGGGCAAGCGTATTAATGCCGAAAATGCACTAAAGCAAGAGACTGCAGTAAATGGGGTTCGTTCTCTGGTACCGAAATCCTGGCGACTCATCCAACGGAGCCAAAATGGCGAAGAACAGGTGCTTGCTACTAATGTGGCGGGATATGACATAACCAACAAGGGACAGATTGTTTTTACCAACGGCTATGGACTTTTTTTACTTGACGGCTCGAATGGAACAACTGTGGTATTGAAAGAGAAATTGATTACTGATGTCGCTTTACGTTAGGTCACACCAGTATAAAATTCAGAATAGACTTGACCCCATACACACTTAGCAGGAAAATTCTGTTATTGTCTAATTCACAGACCAATAACACCATGCACAGGGAATGAGTGCGCAGACTATTGCAGTTCATGTGATGCACTGCACGACATGGAGGTCACTATTATGCAGATCAAAATATGCTGCTATCTTCTAATTTCTGTTTTCCTAATGCTTCCAACAAGCCCCCATGCGCGCAACTGCATAAAGGGCAAACCCTGTGGCAATGGCTGCATCGCCAAACAGAAAACCTGCAGAATCGATGACCTCTCAAGCAAAGGATCTAACAGTGGCACAAACCCCAGATCGGTGATCAGAAGAACGGTACTAAGACTGCCTCAGGTTTATCAGGTCAACACTGAAAGTACTTATGCTAGAGAGGCACCAGGTTCACCTGTCACTACTGGCAATTACAAACGTGGTCAAAGAGTTTTTGTCTATAGCATAATCGATGGCTGGGCACGCATTTCAAATATGCTGCCTGAAGAGTGGCTGGAAATAAGCAAGCTACGGCCAATCCACAGTGGAACTCAATAATACAAACTCACAATTCACATTGATTTTATAATGTGGCTTCAATGCAGGCCCTCTTAATACATTTCGCGAGACCCTTCTCCCCCAGGAGGGTGACGTAAAAGCAACATGAGGTTATTTTGATCTTGGTTTATTTCGTTTTTTCTATACACTACCAACCACTTTACGAAACAGTGCATTTAACTCAACCCTGATCGCTTTACTCTCAAGAATGTCCGGCCTGCCTTGCCCCGAAAACACCGAACCATGCCGCTCAAACTCTGACTCGATGAACCCATTGATTTCCGGAATCTTTGGCCCATAACCGATTTCTGGTGTTTTCCTTTTCAGTTCTATGAGATTCTCAATCACAGCAACCAAACCTTTAGGACATACTGAGTAGAGTAACCTTTCGAATTCAACGGGTGGAGGCCCGTCATTCTCTTCCAAAAAACGGATTGCAAGCAGAGGTCTCAAGACATAAAAATATTTCTTAAGCTTAACCTCTTCATTGAAAAGATACTCTTTCGCATTACCTCTAGCCATATGGCTGTAGTGATAGCATAAAGCGGTTTTATTGATTGCTCTAGGCGCAATGCTACGCATTGTATTGGCAAAATCACCTTTTTCGATATATTGGATTGGGCTATTCAGCCACTCTAACAGGGCACCATTAGTTCGGGTAAAAAGATAGAGCGCTTTTTTAATATCCCAACCACTGCAATCAATCTCATCGACGATCGGATATTCAACAACATCTCGCCTGGTTTCAACATCGAAGGATAGATACCAATCCTGTTTACGGGCATAAATAAACCTAACATCGTAGTCGGAATCTGGCGACTCAAAACCCCATGCGCGACTTCCCGATTCACAAGCATAGACAATATCAATCTCATGCTCTTGTTCGGCCAACTTGAGTCTACGCACTATTTCCGATCGAATATTTTTTTCTATCATGATAATTACTAACTCTCTCTTTGACTAATTTGAACCCGACGACTTACCAACTTTAATAGCACTCGACTCTTGTGAATAATGTCACCCTCTCATCAATCATGGACAAACACCATCGATTCACCGGGGCCACACCAGGAGGAACCTCTGATTAATTCGTCATTCCGGCGCATGCCAGAATCTATGTGTTTGATCTTCCTGGGTCCCGGCATTCGCAGGGATGACGGTAACAGCGAACGGATTGGCCGCAACAACATGAAAAGGTGTCATTGTCTACAAATGGATACGTGTCGCCATAGTTAAATCATCAGCCAGGCTGAAAAAAGAGGGCATCTAGAAATTCAATTCCTGACAGTTGTGGACATCCACCTGGATGACGAAAAGAGAATTAATCAGAGGTTGCTGAAATATATCGAGCCAAACACTTGACCTTATTAAACTCACGGCTATTGTAGTAATACGAAATCAACTCTTTCCAGTAAAATCAGGCCTGCCCAATTCATGGACGATCAAACAAACTATCCAAGACTGCTTCGCAGAGTACAAGCGTTGCTGATCGATTCCCTACTGTTTTTTCTGATCATATTCACCTGGTGGATGACTTTCCCACTGGTGGAAAATCAACCGACCTGGATCAGAGTTATACTCCCAGTGACAGGTTGGTTGATCGTTGATCCAATCTTAGTCTCCCTGACCGGTGGTACGCCTGGTCATCACCTACGTCAGATCGCTGTCTTCAAAAGCCGTCAGAGAGTGCAACTTGGACTCTTGCAGTCGTTAGTAAGGTCTCTACTGAAACTCATGACAGGCTGGTGGTCGTTTGTCTTTGTCCTGATGACGAAACGCCATCAGGCGCTCCACGATCTACTAGCCAGATCGGTCGTTGTATTGGTACAACCACAGTTGTTACCAGCTCATGAGAAGCTGCAAGCCCGCTATCAGGATAGTGACACCTACCGTTACCCCTCCCCCATCCGTAAGTTGTCAATCATACTGTTATACATGATCGCGGCAACACTTTTGTACCTGCTGATTCAGGCGACACTGCTTTCGAGCAACTGCCTGCAAAACGGCAACTGCAGCTCAACCGACATCCTTGTCAGCCTGTTCCTCGCCAACTTATGGTTGATTGGCCTGGTAGCCACCACAGTCCTTGGTTGGCGAGGCTATCTGCCAGGCGCCCGATTACAGTTAATTAATCCAAATGTTGTAAAAAATCCTTAGCGATAAGCCATTCCATATTACTTTATCTACCCTTAATGGTTTGGCAAAACGCACCATGTCGGGCTAGGGCCTGCTGACACAAATCCGATAGGCCTACCGGGTTAGTGTTAACAGGCCCTAAGAGATTAACTCTCTCCCTTGATCAACGATATGCGGTTTCGCATCGCAGCGTAGTAGACCACCGGAATCACCACCAGGGTCAAAACGGTCGAGACAAAAAGACCGAAGATCAAAGACACAGCCAATCCGCTGAAGATTGGATCATCGAGGATAAAGAATCCCCCGGCCATGGCAGCCACCGCCGTTAGCGCAATCGGTTTGGCGCGCACCGCCGCAGAGTTGATCACAGCCTGCTCCAGGCCCATACCCTCACGCACCTGCTGATTGACGAAATCCACCAGGAGAATGGAATTTCGTACGATAATCCCCGCCAGTGCGATCATGCCGATCATTGAGGTAGCAGTAAATTGTGCGCCCAGCAGGGCATGCCCAGGCATGATACCGATCACAGTCAGCGGTATTGGCGCCATGATCACCAGCGGTACCAGATAGGAGCGGAACTGAGCCACCACCAGCAGATAGATCATCAGTAGCCCCACCGAGTAGGCGATACCCATATCGCGGAAAGTCTCATAGGTGATCTGCCATTCACCATCCCACTTCAGGCTGTAGGCGTAGGGATTTTCCGGCTGCTGTAGGAACCACTGCTCGATCTGACCCTGCTCCAGCTGGCCGGAGATATCGAACAGGCCATACAGCGGACTGTCTGTCTCACCCGCCATATCACCCGTTACATAGACCACCGGCAGCAGATCCTTATGCTGAATCGAATACTCCCTTACCCGGGGAATCACCTGAACGATCTCCGACAGGGGCACCATCGCACCACTCTGCGATCTCACCCTAAGAGCCAGCACCTGATCCAGATCCGCCTTATCCGCCTCGGAATATTCAATACGGATCGGCACGGCATACTTGAAGTTTTCCCCATGCAGGAAGCTGGCATCCTCACCACTCAGCACGGTCGACAACGTTTCGGCGACACGGCTTTGCGACACCCCCAGACGAGAAGCCTTGGCCCGATCAACCCGCACCACGAATTTCGCTGAGGGATACTCCACACTATCATCCACATCAATGATATCCGGGGTGTTTTCGAAGACCTGAAGGATCTCCCAGGCGGCTTCCGTCTGCCCTTCATAGTTGAGACCGTAGACTTCTGCCACCAGCGGTGACATCACCGGTGGCCCAGGCGGCACTTCGACCACCTTGACATTGCCATTGTACTCTCTGGCGATGGCCTGCAATGGGCCTCTGACCGCAAGTGCGACCTCATGACTCTTACGATGCCGATGGTGTTTATCGACCAGATTGACCTGGATGTCTCCGAGATGCGCTCCCTCGCGCAGGTAATATTGACGCACCAGACCATTGAAACCGATCGGTGACGAAGTACCGGAATAGACTTGATAGTCGGTGACCTCTGCCACTCCGGCCAGATAATCACCCAGCTCATCCAGTACCCGGGTGGTCTGCTCAAGGCTGGTGCCCTCCGGCATATCGAGCACCACTTGGAACTCAGATTTGTTATCGAAAGGCAGCATCTTCATAACCACGGCTTTGGTCGCCACCAAGGAGAGGGAGAGTGCGATCAGCAGCAGTATTGAAACCAGCAGCACCCAACGCATACGATTGCCCCGGCTGCCCGCGAGAAACGGGGTCATGATACGGCTGAAAAACGAATTCAGACCGGTAGACGCCGCTTCACCTGCATGCCCGGCAATATGCTCAACCTGACTCGCCAATACCCGGTTGGTCAACCAGGGTGTGAAGACAAAAGCCACCACCAGAGAGATCAGCATCCCGGTGCTGGCATTGATGGGGATCGGGCTCATGTAGGGGCCCATCAGTCCGGTGACAAAGGCCATGGGCAGCAGCGCCGCGATGACGGTAAAGGTCGCCAGAATCGTCGGCCCACCAACCTCATCGACCGCCTTGGGAATCGCCTCCAGCAGGTTTTTGGTCCCCAGCTGGAGATGGCGATGAATATTTTCCACCACCACAATTGCATCATCCACCAGGATACCAATGGAGAATATCAGCGCGAACAGGGAGACCCGATTGAGAGTGAACCCCCAGGCCCAGGAAGCGAACAGGGTAATCGCCAGGGTGACCACAACCGCCGCACCAACGATAAAGGCCTCACGCCAACCGATGGTCAACAGTACCAGCACCACAACCGACAGCGTCGCGAAGATCAGCTTGGTGATCAGTTTGTTGGCCTTGGCCTCAGCGGTTTCACCATAATTGCGGGTGATGGTGGCTTTCACCCCCTGCGGGATAAATACCCCTTCCAGCTGATCAAATCGTTTGATCACGGACTTGGCGATATCCACTGCATTGGTCCCCGGCTTTTTTGCTACTGCAATGGTTACTGCGGGAAACTTACCCCCATCCGGCAGCCCTTTGACATCCCCCTGGGAACCCACACCCATCCAGACATAATGACTGGGCAGATCGGGCGTACGGGTTACC
>JARRQD010000255.1:0-11197 GCA_037382205.1 Candidatus Thiodiazotropha sp. | reverse complement strand
CTTCGATGCCGCAGCCGCTGGTAACGAGTACCTGATGCCACCTTCCGGTGGTCTCTACGGTCACGCCATCTATCTGAACTTGGTTGACGGCAGTGCCTTTGTCAATGAAGCGACCGCGATCGAGAACTACACCAAGGAAGCCCAGCACTGGTTACCGAATGACGCAGATCACTTCCTACTGCCTTCCCTGGCATCAGGCTCTGTGAACACCAGCGTGGTAGTCGCATCTGATGGCACCGTCACAACCAGTGCGCCCTGGGGCTACACGGTTGACGCCACGCTCAACGACAGTGACAACCAGACGCCGGCCAGTGGCACCAATCCCTGGCCGGTGGCTCACTCCCTGATGACTGAAGGGATCGTGAACGACTTCTTCATTGATCCGGTCTATGAGGGTGCGACTGATTGGGTGATCACCTTTCCGATGCGCAAGCATGGAATCTATAACGGAAAGTTCAGCAACGACTGCAGTGGCGACGGCGCGGAAACCGTGGGTAAAGTCCAGCCCACGACCGCAGCTACGGAAGGCACTGACACTTGCTTTCTCGATCAGGTTCAGCATATTGCCTATGTGTCATTGGCCTATGATCGGGAAGAATTTACCCCAGTGAGGATATTGATCAATTCGAACCTCCGACTGTAATACATGAACCCGTCCTGATACCGCATTTGACTCGCAATGTGAATGTAATGCAGCTTGGTTCGAGTGGGGTTTTTGATTCCGGAAATCCAGCCTATCCGTTCAGTAGCCTCTTTCCTGTTGGTAAGGCGGGTTGGATGTGGCTCAGTTTCGGTGGAGGACTTACTTCCTACTCCACTGGAGACGCGAGTCTCTATACCTCACCTGACCAAGCTAACACGGCGAGCTTCATCGCGATGGATGTGAGCGGTACTCCGGATGCCATTGGTAACGTTCCACCTGGCGGTGTGCAGGAGGGGAATGGTGGTTCAATTGAAGCTCCGGGTGTACCTGTAATCGGATTTTCTGTGCAGCGCGGAACGATTCCAAGTCTGTCGTCAGATATCAATTTTGGTGAGACCATCAATCATAAGCCTATCCCTGGTTATTATTTTATTACGCCAGATTGATGGATCGGTCAGGTGATGCGACTCTGAAAACGTCAAACAGTATAGGACACCACACTAGCATCCTATCGGGATAAATTGGCTACCGTTTCTACTGCACTAATCAGTGCTGTTGCGATGATATAATCAACACTAGGCAATGTCATGAGTACTTGGCAGTTTCAACTTATTCAGGCGACCTGCCAGTGCGTGATATTCTTGGGCTAGAATGCCCCGAGTCCGATTAATCAATTCTGTTCTTTGGTTAACAATCCTTTTGCGCATTGGATATAAGGTTTGGATATCCTGCACATAGTCAATTATTTCGAATGTTGTTCATTTCTTAATCGATAGTAATTTTCGGTAGGCCCAGCCTCTCAAAGTAATACTGTCAGTGAATCAGTCTCGGTATAGATCGCACCGGTATCAGTTGCCATAGGCAACACAGTGATACTTTTGAAGGTAACCCACGTTAGCCGTAGATGTTGGCTGAGTGGGTTGAAATTGCTGATCCAGAGCAGGCTCGCAGAGGGTTAGCTCCGAGAGGTTTGCATCTGAATTGAGAATTGTCTCGTTGTAATCACTGCTTCTTCTGCCACAACCCGATAGAATTGTGACCATGAGGGTGAAAACAAGGTCTGGGTAGTTCTCCTGGCCGGCTCGTGCTGGAGATCACTTTCATCCTGTAGGTTCCATTTTTCGATGTGTGCGGCCATGCGAATAGCACTGTTTTAAACGGAGTAATATCCATTAATTCAGGTTGTTGTGGAATGGGGGTAGCCTGTTCCGGTATGATATTGCCCACTTTAGAATCGAGAATAAATGATGTCTGCCCCGGTTTGACTGTTTGCATTTTGCATTAAGTCACTATATGGTGTGAGATTCTGCAAGATCTTAGTCCTTCCTATAAAACCTGATATTCGCTGTCTCCTCGTTAGATACACCCGAATCATGTTGTACAGTGTTTTACCAAGATTTGTGGTGAACATCCGTCTTAAAGCCGGATAAATATTAATACATTTAAGGTATATAGTGATGTCTGAAAAACAAACCGGAACGGTTAAGTGGTTCGATAGTGGCAAGGGTTATGGATTTATCGAACGGGAGTCAGGAAAAGACCTGTTCGTCCATTTCCGCTCAATCGTCGGCGAAGGCCAACGCAACCTGACGGATGGGCAGAAGGTTGAATTTACCGAGTCGCAGGGTGCCAAAGGGCCACAGGCGGAAAACGTCGTTCCGCTGTAAATAGCTGTCTATATAGAACTTGCCTCACTCACAAGGCAAGTTCAACCTCCACGCTCAGAATCTCATCAATCCCTTCTTCTTGAGTTGGATTGACCACTAATCATTCAATAAAGGCCATGCACATTGATCACCCTCTTAGTACGCGGACTGCCAAAGTCGACGACTGAAGCCTCTCTCACCACCCTCTTTTCTGAATACGGAACCGTTCGTTCCCTTAAGCTGGTAAAAGATCTCTTCTCCGGCGAGTGTAAAGGCTTTGCAACCCTCAACATGGAAGGCCATGAGGCCCGCGCAGCGATTGCCGCTCTTGATAGCAGAGATATCAATGGAAGTATGATACGTGTGGGGCCCGATCGAGGTAAAAAAGGACGTGGCGGAAAACGACGTTAGTTCTGCCTGAATTCTAAACTTGTCTATTGGTATCCCTGGTCTGCGTGAAACATCAAACCTTTGACACTGCCTCTTGATTCATAGGCCATGTTTAATTCAGTTCACTATCTGGGCTTGGTGACACTGCCCAGCCGACAGGTCGTCGAACAAACTGATCTGACATCAGCGCAAAATCAACCAAACTGTTAACAGTCTAAATCTAGGTGGTATCACCACCCCCAGACTGGGTTTGGCGCCGATACGTCAAATTCTCGATTAAGAGTGTCTGCGAACTCTGGATAAGGCTGATCAGCTTTCTTATACCGATGCTTTGGCTGTCGAGTGCTTTTCAAGCCCAAGGCTGACATTTTCGGTAGTACTGCGACTAACTTTAAATACACCACTACACTAGGATAAGCTGATTCAGTATTAGGATTAGCTCCCCGGCATGGGCCATCACGCTGTTGGCGGTTTCCAGTCCCAGCAGCACGGCATTCAGCAAAATCAGACCGATGATATCGTGCTGTACAGCGGGACGCTCGATGAAGTCGCGCAGACGTTCACGCCAGCCGTAAGGAACTGAAACAGAAATGGCCACCGGGTTATTCTTCCCCGCTCATGAAACCCAGCAGATGCAGCAGGCTGGTGAACAGATTGAATATCGAGACATACAGGGTCACCGTGGCCATGATGTAGTTGGTTTCGCCGCCATGGATGATGTTGCTGGTCTCATACAGGATCAGGCCTGCCATCAGTAGCACAAACATCGCGGAAACCGCCAGGGAGAGCCCTGGCATATCTAAGAACACCGCGCCCAGACCCGCCAGGAAGGCCACCAGGATGCCAACCATCAGGAAGCTGCCCATGAAGCTGAAATCCTTGCGCGAGGTCAGGGCGTAACCGGATAGACCGAGAAAGATGACCCCGGTCATGCCCATCGCGGTCATCACAACCTGCCCTCCATTGGCCAGGGTTAGGTATTGGTTGATGATCGGTCCCAGGGTGTAACCCATGAAACCGGTCAGCGCGAAGACGAACGTCAGACCGAGGGCGCTGTCACGAAACTTCGAGGTAGCGAACAGCAGGCCGAAGTATCCACCCAGAGTGAGCAGCAGTCCGGGGTGGGGTAGAGTCAGTAGCATCGAGAGACCGGCGGTCAGTGCGCTGAACAGCAGGGTCATGGAGAGTAGCAGGTAGGTATTGCGTACCACCTTGTTGGTGGATAGTGCGTTGGCCTGGGTACGGTCCGCGGATAGGGAAAATGGGGTATTCATGTCGATTGCCTCATAGTGTGTGATTTATTTGAATGCATACTCGGCTTGTGAACGGTCCTGCCTGACTAGGGTGTTACGGCGGTCGACCTTGCGCAGCAAGGTTCTCCCGGCCCGGTCGGTTGCCCGGTCGATCGCCACATAGAGATCGGCCTCGGTGTCTTCAATGACTACATCTGGCAGGCCGGACAGCACCAGCTGCAGGCGGCAACGCTTGTCCGCCCCACCGCGTGGACCGTTGATGTCGGATAGGCGCATGACGACCCTCTGGATATAGTCGTCACAACAGGTCAGGGCAAAGCGGGTACGTCGCTCCGCATGGTTTCTCAAGGTCGGAGTGAGGGAAAAATCCCGGGCCTGAATATCGATCTGCATAAGCACCTCCTGTCGGTGATGGATAAGTCACAGGTACCGATGCTAAGGCGACTTGATATTCAATAAAATTCGATAATAATTGTTATTTATTTCGTATTTTTCGATATTCGGGCCTGATATGTTGAATTTCAAACACTTACGGTATTTCTGGGTGGTTGCTCGGGAAGGGGGAGTCTCCCGTGCCAGCGAACGCCTGCACCTGACGCCACAAACCATCAGTGCGCAACTGAGCCTGTTGGAAGATCATCTGGGGGTTGCGCTGTACAACCGGGTTGGTCGCAATCTGGAGCTGACAGATATTGGCCGCTTGGTACTGAGCTACGCAGAGGAGATCTTCTCCCTGGGGGGAGAGCTTGAGGATATGGTACACAGCCAGCCCGCCGGGCGCCCCCAGTTGTTCCGGGTCGGGGTGGTGGATGTCCTGCCGAAGTTGATCGCCCACCGCATCCTGCAGCCCGCCCTGGAGATGGAGGGGAGTCTGAGGATCGTCTGCCGGGAGTCCGGCATCGACAACCTTCTCGCGGAGCTAACGCTGCATCGTCTCGACCTGGTGCTGGCGGATCGTCCCATACCACCCACGGTAAGTACTCGGGGCTATAGCCACAAAATAGGGGAGAGCTCTGTGGGCTTTTTCGCAAAGTCGTCTGTGATTAGTCAGTTGAAAGGTGCATTTCCCCACTGTCTCGAAGATGCTCCGCTGCTGCTGCCGAGCGGCGGTAATCAGTTACGTTTAGGTATCGATCAGTGGTTGGATAAAAATCGCATTCACCCGCGCGTGGTAGCCGAGTTCGACGACAGTGCTCTGATGAAGGTCTTCGGTCAGGAAGGTGCTGGGATCTTCATTGCGCCCGCCGCCATAGAGATCGAAGTGGAACAGCAGTATCAGGTTAAGGCCATCGGACGCACAGACGAAGTTCAGGAGCACTTCTATGTCATTTCCATCGAACGCAAGGTAACTCATCCCGTCGTCGCTGAGTTATTGAAGCGAGCGCGAGAGTCCCTATTCGTCAAGGATGGTCGGACATGATCATTGGTTTCAGCGTACGCTCCTCCCGATGTGTAGTGGCATAGGAATTAGAAAAAGCAGATAAAAATGAGGTGTCAGAGCGGCGCTTGGGGGTATCTGCCGAAACTGAAATTGAGTTTGTTGAAGAAGCAGGCAGGTTCTAGTTCTTACAAACTGACAACCACTTCAATAAGTGGAAAATTCAAAAAACTGAGGGGGGCATTGCCATCGTACCCCAACAAGGGCGCAAGGGATTTTTGATTCAGACCGTCCAAGCCTGGCAAGAGGATGATCGGTTTGTCCATGTAGTGACAGTAACCAGGGAGCGACAGAATCTGGAGAGGCGATGCCGATCTATATCAAGACGGGCGGTCTCCGATATCCGTTGTGAACTCTTGATAGCTTCGATGGTAGCTCCACTATGAGCTAAGCCAGAAGGCCAGGAAGGCAATGGAAGAGGGCTGTTTCAGCCAGAAATTCGGGGGGTGAATTGATTGAGGCCAGGTCACGGGCAATTCCAGGAAAATCCTGCCTCCAGTTTTCTGCCTTGATGCTCAAGGGGGTTGCGTTTATTCTTCATACGCATTAATCCTAAGAGAATTCGCTCTAGACTACTCGTGTCAGGGTGTTACGGGCGGCCTCTCGAACTCGAAGATTGGTGCTAAACTTGTTCAGAGCAGCGATCTCGTATGGATAACGTGGGTGGGGAATTGTCCCTGTCAGCACCTAGGAACTACTGTCGAAATGCTAAATACCCTCAGCTTTTTCACTTCCGGTGAGCTCGAACTCCCGCAACAGCACGACAGCCATCCATACCAGGTCGCAGCAAGATCTCTGAATCGTTATCTTGGGTCGGAGTTTATGCAGGGATTTTGAGACGTCATGGCAGATCAACACGTATCGCCCTTTCGCAAAGCCGCACAGATTACGCTCGTGTATTTCATCGCTGCGGGACTCTGGATCACCCTGTCAGATTTACTGCTCGAAGGCTGGCTGGTCAATCCCGAGGAGATCAGCCATTACCAGACGCTCAAGGGGTGGGGGTTCGTTGTGATAACGAGCCTGGCGCTTCTGTGGATCACCCTGCGCCATATGTTGATCCACGCCCGGCAGGTCAAACAGTTCGAAGCCCAACGGGCCGAACTGAGCCTGCTCAGCCAGTTCCGCGAAAGTGTCATCGATAACGCCAGTGTCTGGATCAACGCCCTCGACACCTCCTCGCGGGTCACCGCCTGGAACAAAGCGGCTGAACGGATGAGCGGCTATTCTCGGGATGAAGTCATGGGAAATGCCCGCATTTGGGAGTGGATCTATCCTGACTCTGAATATCGGGATCAAATTACTGCCGAAGTCGCCGAAATCCTGAATCAAGGAAAGGAAGTCGAGGAGTATGAAACCCGGATCCTGACCAAACAGGGACAAACCAAAATCATTGCCTGGCACTCCCGTCGTTTCTTAGACGAAGAAGGTCGCATTGTTGGCTCAATCGCTATTGGACGCGATATCACCGCCTACAAGCTTGCAGAAGATGCTTTGCTGGAACGGGAACGCCAACTGACGACCCTCATGTCCAATTTGCCAGGTATGGCCTACCGCCGCATAAACGACGAATTCTGGACCATGGAGTTCGTCTCCAACGGCTGCAGCCAACTGATCGGTTACAACTCCGAGTCACTGCTGGACAACCATGAAATCGCCTACGCTTCGATCATATTTAAAGACGATCTGCCCGGCCTGATGGCTGAGATTAAAAAGGCCCTGCACGAAAAACGTCCTTTTGCCGCCGAATACCGCATCCACCGCAAGGATGGCTCAGTAATCTGGGTCTGGGAGCAAGGCCAGGAGGTATTCGTCGATGGTCAGCAGTATCTCGAGGGCATTGTCATGGATATCAGCGAGCGCAAGGCAATGGAACAGGAACTGGCGTTGCTCGCTTCACGGGATTCACTCACGGATCTTTACAACCGACGGGTGATGGAAATGCAGTTTCGTGAAGAGTTGAAACGCGCCCATCGGTATAAGCGCCCGCTGGCGTTACTCTGGGTCGACGTGGACCATTTCAAATCGGTGAACGACATGTTCGGCCACCAGGCCGGCGACAAAGTACTGCGAAAGCTAGGTCAATTACTCCGAGCGACTCAGAAATCTGGTAGAACAGTACGCGTTCGTCTTAGAGGACGGGCTGGTAGTCAATGTCACGATCAGCGTAGGAGTAGCAGCCTACCCGACCCATGGTACAGACACTGACGCCCTGTTCCAAGCTGCTGACTATGCCATGTATCGCGCCAAGCAGAACGGACGAAACCGGGTTTACCTGGCCGCTTGAGCGAACCGAAACGGTATAACCCTTTCTCAGTATCTGCCAGGCCGATGACCAATTCGTCTGTACATGATCTGGAGAGTCGTGATTCATCCTCCACTTTGAATTTGCAGAGATCACTTAGCGCTTGCCCAACAGTATCAATTTTCAGGTACATAAAATCTGTGGCGTTAGACAGATCTTGAGCAAGCGTTGATTTTGCTGATTTAGGCAAGTCTGAAAATATGTACAAGATTGATAGGTTTATTTCTTCTTTCGCACGTCTTTAACCAAGTACGAATTACCTGGACCTCGTTTTATATCAAATAAATCAATGGCCTTAATCAGGCTGCTTAGATTCTTATAACCATAGTTTCTGGGGTCAAACGAAGTTTTATTTGATATATGAGAACCGACAGGCCCTAGAGCAGCCCAGCCATTATCTTCTTCTGTTGCTTCAATAGCTTGACGAAGTAAATTTATCAGCTTTGTGTCCGATTTTATATTTTTATTTTTTGTATGAGTTGTATCACTGCCAGAAGGCTCTTGGTCTAAAAACAGAAATTTAGAACATGCATTTACGAAAGGTGATGGTGTTTTTCGCTCACCAAACCCGAGTACTACCTTGCCTTCTGCTAGGGCGCGGGTGACCATCGGTGTGAAGTCACAATCAGATGACACAAAGCACATTACATCGATGTCCTTTGTATACATGACATCCATCGCGTCAATAACAAGTGCTATATCTGATGCATTTTTTCCTTTCGACAGGTCGTATTGCTGTATTGGCTGAATGGCATACTCATGCAAAAGGTCTTCCCAGGCTTTAATGGAAGATTTTTTCCAGTTGCCATAGGCTTTTCTTATTGTTACTACGCCGTATTTTGCAACTTCGCTGAGGACGTCTTCGAATTTGCTCGCTGGTGCATTGTCAGCATCAATGAATAGTGCAATTTTTTGTTTTGAATCATCCATTATCTTTCATCTTAATTAAGAAATAACGCTTATAATCGGAAGACCGAAAACACATAGTGGTTTTTGTGCCAGAGGAATTATTTTGTTAGGCATTTATGTCGACCTTAAGTTTACTTCCTCCTGTTACTTCAAAGCCATTGCATTGGGTGTAACTTTCAAGTAATTAAGATAGGTTCAACGATATCGTTTGTTGTGGTTTTCCGGGAAACGTATACCCAACACTTCCCTTCGGCTATCGGATTGCCAGCACTTGAGGATTTGGCCTCAACAGACATCTTACTCGAAAATACACACATGTTACCAGGTCTCTCTGTTGCTCATGGCAAAACACTGGCGATCGGATTAAAACTGAGCGCCGAGATGCCACGCTTCAGGACTAGTTCTATCGGGGCAATCTTCGTTTGATATACGACAAAGTCAATCAAATCAGTTGGTTAGTGCGAGTGCTAGTGATTTCGCACCAGCGACAAAACGGTGGCTGTTCTCGTAATATTAGTACTCGCCGCTAGTGTGGTGTGAGAGGGAAGGGGATCATCCCCCCCTTCCGATTAGCCAGTGCTCGCGTGTAAATGTTCAAGGATGCTCCCCATTAATTTATTGATTGATGAGTAGCGCTCTTCAGGAGCGGAAAGAATCTCAGTTTCCGATTGAATGTACAGGCCTTCAGCAATCTCATCTCTACAATTCTCGACAATTGCTTGCGCTGACGCTGGTGTGGTTTCTAAATGGAATTGCAAGCCGATAACATTATTACCAATCTGAAACGCTTGATTTTCACAACCTTTGCTCTTTGCTATTCGGATAGCTCCATTTGGTAAACCGAAAGTTTCACCATGCCAATGAAATGCATTTATTTTTTCAGGAAACTGAAAAACAGAATGGGTATTTGATTTTACTGATTCAACTGGGAACCAGCCAATTTCCTTTTCAGAATTTTGGAAAACTTCGCATCCCAGTGAATTGGCAATGAGTTGTGCACCCAAGCAAATACCAAGAACAGGCTTACCTGCTTCAATGGCATTCATAATAAATTTCTTTTCTGTTTTTAACCAAGGGTAACCGTGCTCATCGTTGACACTCATTGGACCACCCATGACAATGAGAAAGTGAATATCCGTAATCTCAGGCAGCACCTCAGAGTTGAAAAAATGAGTGCAGGTAATCTCGTAACCAGCATTTTGAAGCCAAGGTTCAATACTGCCCAAGCCCTCAAACGGAACATGCTGTAAGTAATGTGCTCGCATCTTGTATCCTATTTATAATACCGGAATTGTGACTGTCTCGGTTTTACGACTTTTCGGTCGAGCCAGGACGGATTATTGAAGAGGTGTATGATTCACCTTGGGTGGTAATGTCCTCGCACAGCGTGGGACTGCCAACATCGGTATCTTCTGGTTTTACATCTGGTTCAGTGTCTGATAACCAGTAGCTCATTAGCTGAACCTCGGACGTAATCAGATACATTCAAAATCTCCAACACCGCATGCCCGTATGATTTTTGAAAAAAATTTCCGTGTCTGACCGTTGTTTCGGTAAAATGATAAGTCAGTATATTATAGTCCCTATGAATTTCGAGTTCTATACCCGAGAGTGATAATATATTCTAACCTGTTCTTCTGTTACTTCCTCGAGTTTTTATTTTCATCCATGCGATCAAGATCGTAAAAACACCAGGGTGGCAATTGCCGAACTCAATTGGCGGCGTTAACATATACCGGCAATAACAATAAAACGTTTAACCTGCGCTTAATTACAGCATACTGCTGCATGGTAAAATGACAACAAGGAAGCACCAATGAAAAGTATTTCAGCCTCTGTAGGCCGTAATGGCAAAAACTTACCCACCGATAGCAAAACCGTTCAAACCCTGCTCAACACTCACAAAATCACCGGCCATATGGCTCGGCTGATTGTTGATGGCCGCATTGGCCCCAAAACCATCACCCGCATTGAAGCATTTCAAAAACAGATTGTAAAAATGAGCCGCCCAGATGGCCGGGTTGATCCAGGCGGTAACACTCTGAAACAACTCAATGGCGCCGCTGGCTCCAACCGACTCGGTGCCAGATCAGCCAACACATTTTCGGTCAGTACCAGTGCGCTCAATTTATTAAAGTCGATTGAAGAACTCAGCACCAAGCCTTACGATGATCAGACAGGTAAAGAGATTACCAGTTGGGTGGAAGGCGCTACCATCGGCTATGGCCATCTGATTGGCAAATCAGAATGGAGTAAATACAATAACGGTATCACTAAGTCCCAAGCCGACACGCTTTTCAACACTGACCTGACTCCTTTTGTCAATACCGTCAAAAACAAGGTTAGTGCCAAGATCCTGCAACAGGAATTTGATGCAATGGTGATTCTAACATTTAATATTGGCAGCAGTGCTTTTGGTTCTTCCTCAGTTTTGAAACTGGTCAACGACCCCAATGCCACCACAAGCTACGCAAGTCTGGAAGCAGCATGGAAAGCCTGGAAGAAATCACAGGGCAAGGTTATGAAAGGGCTTGAAAAACGTCGCCAGGCTGAATGGGATATTTATATAAAAGGTGTTTATAAAAAATGGTAAAGACTCAATCATTATTTTCC
>JARRQD010000254.1:0-5809 GCA_037382205.1 Candidatus Thiodiazotropha sp. | reverse complement strand
TTTAGTAACAGGAAGAGATCGAAAATATCCTGTCTCCTTTGTCGTTCTCGCTTTATCTGTTGTAATACAGAGCGCAACTTTTCAGCTATTAGGTCTGTCAGTGAGTAAGCTGTAATAGTAATGTCACCATGTCGTTAAGAAAAGCTTCTTACCTCCTGTTTTTTTCGGGTATTCACTGCTTATCTTTATATTATTATGTTCTTATTTGCTGCGCTGCGTGAGACTGATTGCGGGTGGGTCGGCTTCCGCTATTAAGCTTCTGATGAAGCTGCCGCCAGATTGGATACGAGAATTTAAAGAGCGCTCCGATGGCTGAACAGAGTTTGAGTTTCCGACGTATTCTTTGGACTACCGTCGCTGGCCTTCTGTCTGCTCTAGTAGTACTTATCATCCTTTTGCAAGTCATTCTCAGGTATGAGGAATTCACAGACCGCTCCACTTCGATGCGAGCCAATTTTGTTGCGCAGCAGCAACAGATGGTCAAGCGGGAGGTCGACCGCATTCTCCAACGAATTGAGTTCAAGCGAGGTCAAATCGTTCCCAAAGCCGGCACACTGGTAGAGGAGCACGTTTACGAAGCATATGCCATGCTGGAAAATATCCAGCAACGATATGCAGCAACAAAATCAGCCGAGGAGATCAAACAGATCATCATCAAAGTCCTTCGGCCAATGCGCGTCTATCAAGGGAAGGGCGATTTCTTTATCCTTGACCTTGAAGGCAACATCGTTCTCGACAACACCGAATCAGAGCTTGAAGGAAAACCCCGTTCACTCTTCAGCGACGGTGCAGATCGTTCAGCGCTCGCGGAGATAATCGCAGTAGCCCGAGAAAAAAATGAAGGGAGTTATCGTTACGCTTTGAGCCATGCAGATGAGACAGGGAGCGATACTCTCATCCTCACTTATGTCAAACTCTTCAAACCCTATGGATGGATTATCGGGGCGGCGGTCTCTACCAAGGCTCTTGAAGCTGATACCAAGAAGGAGTTACTGGGTGATATCGGCAAGGTGCGCTATGGCAAGAACGGTTACATCTTCGTTGACGATTGGCAGGGAGTGGTCCTAGCGCACGGCGCACAGCCGGACCTTGTCGGCAAGAATATCTGGAATCACGAGGATGCCAACGGAGTACTGGTCGTACAGGATTTAATCAATGCGGCGAAGAGCGAACAGGGTGACTTCGTTTTCTACGCCTGGCGTAAACCAGATACTGGCGAAGAGCGGCCCAAGGTGTCGTTTTCCAGGGGCGTAAAAGATTGGCAATGGATGGTCGGTACCGGCGTTTATATCGATGACGTGGAAACGGATATCGCCATTCTCCAGCGCTCCCTCATTGGCGGCCTGGGCAAAGACGTATTATGGATCCTGCTGGTATCAGGAACAGTGGGGATACTGCTTCTGTTATCGTTACGCTGGGTTTTTCGCCGTTTGCTACGAGACTTTTCCCGATTCGACGAATTTTTCCATGAGGCGGCGTTCTCCGACCGCGAAATCGAAGTAGCCAACGTAACATTCCATGAATTGCGCAGCATGGCATTGAGCGCCAACAAGATGTTGAGCGACAAAGTTGCTGCGCAGGATCGATTGCGGCAGCACCGTGATCATCTGGAAGAGGAAGTGGCCGAACGCACCCAAGCATTACGAGAGAAGAATCGTCAGTTGGAGCAGGCTAAAGACACCGCCGAGGGCGCACGGCAGTTGGCCGAAAAGGCTAACCGCGCCAAAAGCGTTTTTCTTGCCAACATGAGCCACGAACTGCGTACGCCTCTGAATGCTGTGCTTGGATTCTCTCAGCTGATGAAGAACTCCCCGGAGGCCACCACCGAGCAACGGAAAAATCTTGACATCATCACTCAAAGCAGCGAGCACCTGTTGAACCTTATCAATAATGTACTGGATATCTCCAAGATCGAAAGTGGCCATGTGGAGCTGGAGGAGTCGCGACTCGATCTGCATCAAATGCTGCAGGAGCTGAAAACCCTAATGTACATGCGGGTTGAGAAGAAAGGCCTGAAATTCACATTGGAATACACCCCCGACCTTCCCCGCCATATCACCGTTGATGGAGGCAAACTGAGACAAGTGCTGATCAATCTGTTAGGAAATGCCATTAAGTATACTCGTAGCGGCAGCGTCGCCCTAAAAGCCATGCTGGCAAAACAGGAGTCTAACGAACGGGCTCGTTTGCGATTCGAAGTGGCTGATTCAGGGCGCGGTATCCGCACGGAAGACCGGGAACGCATATTCGCCCCCTTTGTGCAATTAGACGATACGCCGGCCACGGAGAAAGGAACCGGGCTCGGACTGGCCATCTGCAAGCAACATATCGATCTGATGCGGGGAGAAATCGGCATCGTCAGCGAGCCGGACAGAGGCTCTGTCTTTCATTTCGAGATACCGGTCATTGTACTTCATGCGGACGCGGTTTCCACCAAGCCTTCTCATGGGCGGATTTTAGGACTGGCTGGAGGACAGCCGCGCTATCGGCTCCTCATTGTCGAGGACCAACAAGAAAATCGATTGTTACTTCGGCAACTGCTCGATCCTCTCGGTTTTGATCTGCGGGAAGCGGTCAACGGCCTGGAAGCGGTCGAAGTCTTCGAGCAGTGGCGTCCACATCTAATTTTCATGGATATTCGCATGCCGGTAATGGACGGACTGCAAGCGACTCGGCGCATCAAGGCGGATGATAGCGGGGAAACCCGCATCATAGCCATCACTGCCCACGCATTGGAGGAAGAGCGCAAGGGGATTCTTGCATCCGGGTTTGATGACTTTATTCGCAAACCTTATACATTTAACGAGATAGTCGACGCATTGACACGCCACCTCGGTGCGCGTTTTGTCTATGAGGAGAATGCCAGCCACTTTAACGCAGCGACTTCACCTGATACGGCGGCGCTGGCAGCCTTGCCGGATAAATTGCGCCTTGCATTGGAGCAGGCTCTGACCCGGATCGACCTGGATGGAGTGAATTACGCGATTGAAGCAATACGACCTCACAGTCGCTCATTAGCGGATGCCTTGGATCCGTTAGCCAAGGGTCTGCAATTTGGCCGTATTTTACAGTTGATTCGCTCCTGCCACGATGAATCTCAATCGAAAAACACGGCTGAATAAAAGTATGACCAGTGAGCGCTTAGACAAGATATTGGTTGTTGATGACAATACCGCCAATCTTCAGTTGTTGATGACCCTGTTGACTGCGCACGGTTATACCGTCTTTCCTGCCTCCGACGGCGAACTGGCTTTGGAGTTTATCCAATCAACGCTTCCCGATCTTATTTTACTGGATATCAAATTACCGGGTGTGGATGGATTTGAAGTATGCCGACAGCTCCAAGCCGATATAAGAACACGCACTATTCCCATTGTATTCCTCAGCGCCCTGGAAGATGAACACGATAAAGTAACCGGCTTTCAGGCCGGCGGCGTTGACTACATCACCAAGCCTTTTCAACCGGAGGAGATGCTCGCACGGGTTCGTATCCATCTGCGGTTGCGAGAACTCACTGAACGTCTGGAACAGAAAGTCAACACAAGAACCAAAGAACTGCTCTTTGCCAATCAACAGTTGAAAGAGGAGATCGAAGAACGCAGACAGGCGGAAGAGGCTTTGCGGGAAAGCCGGCAACGTCTGGAGGCGCTACTCCAATTGAACCAGATGTCGGATTCCAGCCAGGCTGAACTAATGCGCTTTGCCTTCGATGCCGCGATACGTTTAACCCGGAGCAAACTGGGTTATCTGGCATTCATGAACGAGGACGAAACAGAGGTGACCATGAAGCTCTGCTCGTTTGATACATTGGATGAGTGCGAGGTACCGCAAACACCACTGATCTATCCGAGGGAGGCAAACAAGCTGTGGAGTGAGGCGGTTAGTCAACGCCTTCCTATTATCACCAACGATTGTAGCGCACCTGGTCTTTTCGAGAGAGACCCCACGGATAAAAACGCCACCAAACTGGTTCGCCATATAGACCTGCCGCTGATCGTAGATGGAAAAATTGTCTTAGTGGTCGGTGTCGGCAACAAAGCGGAGAACTACAACCAAGACGATGTGCAGCAGCTGAGCCTGCTGATGGATGGTATGTGGCGACTTATCGAACGCAAGCGCTCAGATGAGGAACTCAAGCGTTACCATAACAAATTGGAGGAGACGGTCAGGCTCCGCACGGAAGAGCTTGAACTTTCGCGTGACGCAGCGGAGGCCGCCAACAAAGCTAAAAGTGCTTTTCTGGCCAACATGAGTCACGAACTACGCACGCCGCTTAACGCCATCCTTGGGTTTTCCAACATTGTACGCAATGACGCTCTTATACCTGAAGAACAGAGAAAGAACCTCGACATCATTAATCGCAGTGGCGAACACCTGTTATCACTTATCAACGATGTACTGGATGTCGCCAAGATCGAGGCCGGAGGCGTGCAAATCACTAACGCACCCTTCGATCTCGGTTGTATGTTGCGTGATGTCATCGATATGATGTTAGTTCGTTCCGAGGAGAAGGGCTTGCGTCTCCTCATCGATCAATCCTCCCAGTTCCCGCGCTACATTATCGGTGATGAACCACGCCTGCGTCAGGTGATAATCAACCTGATCGGCAATGCAATAAAGTATACCGAGAAAGGCGGCGTAGCACTTCGCCTAAATGTCTCACAGTGCAAACCGAAGCAACTGCAAATTGAAGTCGAGGATAGCGGACCCGGTATATCGCCGGAAGACCAACCACGGATTTTCGCCCCCTTCGTACAATTGGGTAAGCAGAGTACAAACCAAGGAACGGGGCTTGGACTGACAATTACCCGGCAGTATATACAGATGATGGGCGGCACTATCGGCTTGGACAGCACTCCAGGAAAAGGCTCCGTGTTCAGGGTATCGCTCCCCTTAAACGAGACCAATGAGACAGACATCATTCAAGCAAATCAGACAAATCACGGCGAAGTGCTGCGGCTTACCGACGGACAACCTCAATATCGTATCCTGATCGTCGAGGACCAGGAGGATAACCAGGCACTACTGTCCCACCTGCTGGAGAGCGTCGGACTCGAGGTCAGGGTTGCGGAAAACGGCAAGAAGGGCATCGAGCTTTTCCAAAGCTGGCATCCGCATCTTATCATGATGGATCGGCGCATGCCGGTTCTGGATGGAGAGGAAGCAACACAACGTATCCGTGATCTTCCCGGTGGTAAAGAGGTTAAGATCGTCGCCGTGACCGCCTCCGCTTTCAAGGAGCAGCAGAAAAAAATGCTTGACGCTGGCATGGACGGCTTTGTCGGAAAACCCTATACAAGGAATGAAATTTACGCCTGTTTGGCACAACAACTGGGCTTGCGGTACCAATATGAGATTGAAACAAAAATACAGAAGCAATTTAGACCCTTGACGGCCGAATCCATATCGATTCTTCCACCACCAATGCGCACCGAACTGATGCAGGCCCTGGAAAACCTGGAAAGCGACCACATTAATTATCTTATTCAACAGGTGGCATCGTATGACAAAGAACTTCAACAACAAATGGCACAACTGGCGGAAATATTCGACTACCCGACTATCCTACAGGCATTGAAGAACGCCTAGTCCCACTATACTTGCAATCAGCCTGGCCACTGAAGTTATTAACCCGGCGACTAGGTATGTCGCTGGCTTAATAACTACTGAAAATCTTTCGTATCTTCTCTTTACCGATTTCTAAAGAAGGTTACGTGGGCTTCCCAATCTCTGTCTTATCCTCTGGAGCAATCCGTTTATTCAGGCAGATGACAAACTGGTTTTATATCGTGTGTTGCTGGTATTGTTT
>JARRQD010000253.1:0-5815 GCA_037382205.1 Candidatus Thiodiazotropha sp. | reverse complement strand
CATGAGTAAAAGAGTCAGGACTGACATACCCCTGGGACTGTCTCTGCAATCGATCATCACCGATTGCACTGGCCGCCGTGAGCCCCTCTTCGATATCCCCCGACTCAAGCAGTTGACGTGAGCGATCCGCGTTGTAGGCCCAGATCCCGGCAAAACAGTCGGCCTGCAACTCCTGTCGCACCGAGAGTTTGTTACCCGCCACTTCACTCAATGACGCTTTGGCCTTATGCACTTTCTGAGAGATACCCAACAGAGTTTGCACATGATGACCCACTTCATGGGCAATCACATAGGCTTGAGCGAAGTCACCCGGCGCCTTGAAGCGCTTTTTCAGATCATCATAGAAGCTGAGATCGATATAGACCTTATGATCCGCCGGACAATAGAAGGGCCCCATCGCCGCCTGACCGAATCCACAGGCGGTCTTGGTGGCGCCGCGAAACAGCACTAGGTTGGGTTCTTTATACTCTGAGTCCATTTTGCGGAACAGTTGATGCCAGGTATCTTCCGTATCAGCCAGCACCACAGAGACGAAGTTCACCAACTCCTGCTCCTGAGCACTCTGCTTGACCGGCTGACCGCCCCCGGTGGAGAGACTCTCTCCGCCAGAGCCTCCCCCCAGCATACTGCCCAGATTACCACTCAACAGACCATAGGCGCCGATCGCCAATACCGCGACAATACCGCCTTTGACACCAAACAGTTTGAATACCATCGGCAGTAGATTAAGCAGTCCGCCGCCACCGCCGCCCAATCCCAGAGGTGAAGGAGCCCGCATTCCCCGGCGATCCTCCAGATTACGGCTTTGTCGTTGTCCACGCCAACGCATAAGCCGCTCCTCAATCCCCTTGCAGAACCTTGGCAACCAGCTCAGAGAGCCCGTCGCCACCTTGTGACTGCAGGAAAGAGAGAACGATCGGAACAAACTTGCCGATCATCCCTGGATCAAGATCTAACTTAGAAAAGCCGCTCGCCAGTGAGGCCATATTGCCGAGTTGCTCACCACCAATTGCCGAAGCAACGCCACCGAGCAATCCCCCCAAGCCACCAGAGTCTTCACTGGGGGCTGCATCGATAAGAGACTCAATCCCAGGGATTGCATTACTGACCTGGCTGAAGTCACCTGAAGAGAGTTGCTCTTTGACCAGACCAAATAGCAATCCTGCACCGCCCTCAGCCTGCGGCTGACTGACACCGGCGCCAGAAACCAATTGCTGAACTAATTCCATCATTGTTGTATCCCCCATGTCGCGCAAGGTAGTCGTCGTCGAGTCATGTAAGAATATACGATCCTGCTTGATCAATGAATTATCATCAGCGTATAAGTAGATCGATTCGATATGACCGGCATGCTTCTTCACCGAGTCTACCCGATCTGCGCAGAGAGACCAGCGCGGAAGGTAAATCTTTGTCAACAAACTGTTCGGGATCAGCAACATGACCAACAACAACATTCTGCTTGGCGGCAATGGCGATCGACAGATTCTGCTCAACGCCGGGATGGCCAACCGACACGGCCTGATCACCGGCGCCACAGGTACCGGTAAAACTGTCACCCTGCAGGTTTTGGCCGAATCCTTCTCGCGCCTTGGCGTACCGGTCTTTACCGCCGATGTAAAAGGGGATCTGTCAGGCCTTGCCGGCGCTGGCAAGGCACATCCAAAGATTACTGAAAGACTCGACTATATCCGCATTGAAGCGCATGACTTCGAAGCTTGCCCGGTACTTTTCTGGGATGTATTTGGCAAGCAGGGGCATTCGGTTCGCACCACGGTCTCCGAGATGGGCCCAACCCTATTGGCCAACCTACTGGAACTCAATGAGACCCAACAGGGGGTTTTGCAGATCGCCTTCAGCCTGGCGGATGACGAAGGCCTGCTACTGCTTGACCTGAAGGATCTGCGATCCATGCTCAACTGGGTGGCGGACAACGCCAAGGATCTGGAGCGGGAGTATGGTCGAGTATCCCGGCAAAGCGTGGCAGCGATCCTACGACGCCTGTTAACCTTGGAAGAAGCTGGCGGTGAGATCTTCTTTGGCGAACCGGCATTGCATATCGAAGATCTGATGCAGAACGACTTCTCCGGCCGGGGCGTGGTAAGTATCCTCGACGCCACCACCCTCTATCACTCGCCCCGTATCTACGCTACCTTTCTACTCTGGCTACTCTCCGAGTTGATGGAAGAGCTACCGGAACGGGGCGATGCGGATCTGCCGAAACTGGTGTTCTTTTTCGATGAGGCCCACCTGCTGTTCAGTCATGCACCGAAAGCATTGCTGGAGCAGATCACCCAGGTCGTCAGGCTGATCCGCTCCAAAGGGGTCGGCGTATTCTTTGTCACCCAATACCCCAACGATGTACCGGATCAGGTCATCGGCCAGCTGGGTAATCGCATTCAGCATGCTCTGAGAGCGTTCACCCCGAAAGATCGTAAAGCGGTCAAAGCAGCGGCCGAGACCTTCCGTGAGAACCCGGCCTTCGATACCGAAGAGGTAATCAGCCATTTGGCAGTCGGTGAGGCACTGATCTCCACCCTGGATGAAAAGGGTGTACCAAGCATGGTTGAGAAGACACTGATCTCGCCACCCCGCTCCCAGTTCGGTCCGATCAACGAAGCAACCCGTAAAACAATCATCGGGCGCTCGCCGGTAAAGTCGAAATATAACGAAACCGTGGATCGGGAATCTGCCTATGAGCTACTGAAAAAACGGGAAAAGGCGCTGATCAAACGCCGTGAGGAACAGGCCAGGTCCGCTGAGCAGGAAAAGCAGGCCAAGCGCAGTAAAAGTCGTCCCAGTGGTTCACGAAGACAGGGAGTTGGCGAGGCCTTTGCCAAATCGATTGCCCGGGCGATCGGTTCCAATCTGGGCAAACAGATTATTCGCGGTATCCTGGGATCGATCATGGGGAAACGCTAAACTTAATGCAACGCTTCTGATTCGCCCTAATCGTACGAGTTTTTAGGGCTGATCAAAGGGGGGGAGCCCCCCCTTGGAAAGCCAAAATACGGGGCCAACTGAATCGTTACAATTCAACGAATGACGCAGAACCTGAATGTTCTGATTGACGACTAACAGTCAGGAGCATTGTGCATGTGCGGTAGATTCTACCTCGATGTAATGAAGGATGAGCTTGAAGCCTACTTCTCCCTTCAAGCCTCCGACATCTCAATTCATCCCAGATATAACATCGCCCCTTCACAGCAGATCCTCGCGGTGGCGGCCCAAGCCGGAAACAGACGCCTCAAGCGGTTTCATTGGGGCCTGATCCCCTTCTGGGCCAAGGATGAAAAGATCGGATACAAAACCATCAACGCCAGGGCTGAAACGGCGCCCAGCAAACCTGCATTCCGCGCCGCCTTCAAATACCGGCGCTGCCTGATTCCCTGCAGCGGTTTTTACGAGTGGCGAAAAGAGAACAACATCAAACAGCCCTACTGCTTTCGCTCGAACAACCAACCGATGTTCGCCCTGGCCGGCCTCTATGAGCATTGGCAGGATCAGTCTGGCAAAAATGTGGACTCCTGTACCATCCTGGTCGGTGAGGCCAATTGCGATGTGGCGCCAATTCACGACCGCATGCCTATCATCCTTCAAGCTGAGGATTTCGAAGTCTGGTTGGATCCCAATATTCAGACAAAAGAACCACTTCTCCCCCTATTGAAACCGGCGCCAGCCGGTGAGATTGAGCACCACCCGGTCAGTCGTGACGTAAACAGCCCAGCCAATGACCATCCAGAGCTGATTAAGGATATATCAAAATCCGATCAGTTCAGACTCACTTAGGGCCTGTTAACACTAATCCGATAGGCCCTAGTGCAGTGTCCTATACAAATCATACAGTTAGACGAGGCTGACATCTCCAGACCATTCCACCATAATAGCGCCCCGAGAGACTGACATTAACCTGCCCCCTTAAGGAGCGACATGAGACCTTCCGCACGCCAGCCCGATCAGCTGAGAGAAATCAGCATCACCCGTCACTACACCAAGCATGCGGAGGGATCCGTCTTGGTCTGCTTTGGCGACACCCAGGTACTCTGTACCGCCAGTGTCGATGAGTCTGTACCCAGATTTCTCAAGGGTGCCGGTCAAGGCTGGATTACCGCAGAGTATGGCATGCTACCCAGATCGACCACCGAGAGGATGGGACGTGAGGCGGCCCGAGGCAAACAGAGTGGCAGAACCCAGGAGATACAGCGACTGATCGGACGCTCCCTGCGTGCGGCAGTGGATCTGAGAGCATTGGGTGAAAGAACCATCACTCTGGATTGTGATGTCATTCAGGCCGATGGTGGCACACGAACCGCCTCCATTACCGGCGCCTGTGTTGCACTGGTCGACGCGATTGAACATACCCAAGCCGCCGGACGGCTCAATCAGAGCCCACTTTTGGGGATGGTTGCATCCGTCTCAGTAGGTATTTACCAAGGCACCCCTGTTCTGGATCTTGACTACGCCGAAGACTCAAACGCCGAGACCGATATGAATGTGGTAATGAATGAGAACCAGGGCTTCATTGAGGTGCAGGGAACCGCAGAAGGCGACACTTACAGCCGCCAAGAACTGAATGCCATGCTCAACCTGGCTGACCAGGGCATACAGCAGATCTGCCAGATACAGAAACAGGCTCTGGCAGGTTAAAAGAAGTTGCAGTGCACAACAAAACTGACGCTTCCCTGACGCCATAATGTCTAGTCTGTTAAGCCAAAATTAATTGTTTTCAGATAACATGGGGCCGTTCAGGGATGGCGTTTAGAGACAGCGAATAAAACGTCACGAACACTCTTAACGCAGTATATCTTGAGATAAAGGTAGAGGAACATGACTGGAGACCATTCAGGCGAACGCATCGTACTGGCAAGCAACAACGTGGGCAAAGTCAGGGAGATCAATCAACTGCTGGCCAGCGAACAGATTCAGGTTGTTCCGCAGCAGGATTTCAACATTCCAGATGCCATAGAGGATGGTCTCAGCTTTGTGGAAAACGCCATTAAGAAAGCGCGCCACGCATCGAGTTTGAGCGGTTTACCGGCCATTGCAGACGATTCTGGAATTGAAGTCGATGCCCTGAATGGCGCCCCAGGTATCTACTCCGCACGTTTCGCGGGCGCTGGTGCATCGGATCAAGAGAACCTACAAAAACTCCTGAACCGCTTGGAAGATATCCCGGAGCAGAAACGCACGGCCCGCTTCCAATGTTTGATGATCTATATGCGACATGCGGAAGATCCAACCCCGCTGATCTGCCAGGGCACCTGGGAGGGTCGGATACTGTTTGAACCACAAGGTAAAAACGGTTTTGGATACGATCCGATTTTCTATGTCCCTACCCACAACTGCAGCTCGGCGCAACTCGAACCTGAGACAAAAAACCGTCTGAGTCATCGAGGACTGGCCCTCAATGCCCTGCTACAAGCCCTCTCTGCTTAATTTTCAGTCTGCATTTGCGGACTTTACAAAAAATCACCGCATCATATTCCACATGTAAGTGCCGGGACTGGTAAAGGAGTCGACGCCCCGGTTCATGTCACTACCCATATGATTCATGGTCGGCCCCATGGTGGCGACGGAGGGGGTCATCACCTGCAACATGATCATCGCCCCCAACCAGGAGCCGATCACCACACCGACCATACTCCAGTTGATTTTTTCTCTTTGATACTCATTTTTTTGCTCGCCTCTCAGCTTTTAATCCTAAAAAGATCAGTTGGACAGCGTGAAGGGTGCGCTTGTGGTGGTGCAGGGCAAGGGTCGCTCCTGCACATCCATGTGCCCGCGACACTTGTGCATCCCTGCACGGCGCGCAACGACG
>JARRQD010000252.1:1410-7229 GCA_037382205.1 Candidatus Thiodiazotropha sp. | reverse complement strand
GAGGTGATAAACTCATTGGCGAGCTTACTTTTCTGATTCTGATTACGCTGTTCAAATTGGCGTTTGACCAGAACATCTGGCTGGCGACTTTGACTGGCTTGCTGAAAGAGGGTCTCTCCCTCTGTCTTTACGGCGCTATCCACGCCGCTGTTTACTGCCGTATACGACTGGGTTGGGGCGCTATTTGTAAATAAATTGGCTGTGCTCACGGGTCCCTCCGCTGCCTTTAGTAGATATCTCTGACCTTATCTCACTGAGCACATCGCTGACTACTAGGGATAACCCATACACCTCACTCTGCAGTAGGATAAAATTCAGCTGTCGTCCTGACTTAGCGCCACTTCTGCTCGATAGCGATAGAGTATCCTAAGTGCCGCGGAAAAAACAAACGATGCCTGTCCCGGTAGTCTTGGCCGGCTCTTTGGTTGGGCATCGTTCTACTTATGTTCTACTTCAACTCACCTGAAAGTCTTTTTCAAAAGTTGCCTGTCCTCAATGTCTTCTCAATGTCTTGCGCAATCTGATAGTGAAGGTGTGCGCAGGTCTGTTATTTGAAGAGTGATTCAGATACATCCTGGATTTGCAGTGCACTGATCACTTCATCGATCGGTATCAGGAAATTGATATTGAGTGATCCACCACTGCTGTAAAATAAACCTGATACCGCGATACCGATCACTTCACCCTGTTCACTTAAGGCTGGACCACCTGAATTGCCGGGATTGACTGCGGCATCGGTTTGATAGTAGCGTTGCGCATCTTCCATACGCCGCTCAGCAGAGATGATGCCGCGTGTAACCGTGTGGCCCAGGCTTTCGTCCAATGGCGTACCTATAAGATAGACGCTGTGGCCTACACCGATACCCTTCCTTGCCAATGAAAGCGCCGGCAAAGGAGCTGATTCGTCAAGTTTAACCAAGGCAACGTCACGATGGATGTTCTGACGAATAATGTGGGCTTTTATGCGTTGTTCGCCCGCGAGTATCAACACCTCTGAAGCCTTTCCCACGACATGTGCGTTCGTTATGACATATCCATCATTACTTATCATGAAGCCGCTCCCATGTCCGTGAGGCGACCGGACTGTAACCGTTCCAGCTTTAATCTGCTCAATTTGGTCAGTGAATGACAGTTTTTTACGAGAATGGGAAAGCTTTATTGTAAGTGGCTTGTCCGAATTAACATTACTTTTTCGTTCTTTTCGACCCAATGCCGCAACAAAATCTGACTGTGACAATAGATTTTTAACGGCACTATCAAAAGCACCGAGGCCACCAAATTCCACCTCGACCGGATTATTTTTACCATAGGTCTCATGACTGGATCCTTCGCTCGTCGTTTCGTAAATGATCTCTCTATTGAGCGGGTCATAAAGCTTCCAATCGACACGTATATAGTCGCCCACTTCAACCTGATCTGCCACGTTGTTACGACGGCAACTGTTGATTTTGATCGCTTTTATTACCGCCGCAATCTGCAACTCTTCTGACTGCGACTCCATACCAGAGAAAATCAGCAATTCATCGTCGAGAACATTATATCCATTGTCATGTAGCAGCTTTGCGAAGTGAGTTTTGTAGGCATTACCGTTTACTTCCGCGTGATTGTGCTTCAAGTACACAGTACTATTGGAAGAAGACGTGCATGTTGCCCCATAGAACCTGTAACCTATTGCTTTAACTACCTTATCACTATCAGAGAGGTCAATAATTATTTTACTAAACTTCAGCAGTCTTGTTTTTTCCGCCGGTTTTATCGGATCATTGGTCGCAACTTTGCGAATGTTGCTAAATGAAGCGGAGTTGCTATTTTTAGGTGCATCAGGCAGATCAATACTTGTCGCATCGCGATCGTTAGGTCGTCTGTCACCAAAATGCACCTTGCCATTGGCATCGGTCCAACGGTAAACCCCGGCTTCCACTGTAAGCGTGACGGCCATTAGAAGTATCACTCGAACGGCAATATACAATATTCTTCGCATCTCTTTTATAGCTTCGAGAACTCAAGTAAAAGCGACACCGGGACCTTTAGCGGCAGTGATCTTTACTTCTTTAACCCCTATTGATGCGGGGTCTGGTCAAAGAATCTTTAAAAGAATTTTAAATTTTAAGGACAGGCATTTAGTTACCCTACCAATCTCGTTTAAGGACAGGCGTGATTTAGAAGTGACAAAATGAAATCATCAAAAATAATTCGCTAAATCTACTGACAATACAGATTATACGGATTCAGGATCTTCTAATTGAGTATGAAGGTTATTTTCTGAGCAATAGGCAAACATTACTCTACCAATCTGGTCTGATTGGCATAAACAATTTGAAATAGATTCTAAAGTATCAGATCGTTGCTGCCTGATAGATCTGTAAGGAATAGCCATTCGAGCAGAACCATTTTCTGCCTATGGCTTGGCTGTACTGCTTAATCTTTTCTCTTTTCCCTATGACTGTGTTGTAGTTTTTACTGTAGTTCTTGACGCCATCCAACCAGGCTTCTGGCTCGATATTTAAGCGCTCTAAGATTGGTGCGAGATTTGCCGGGATAGCTCCAGATTTGTCTTCTCTGATGGCGCGCCCTACCCACGTCACCTTTAGCTCGATTTAATCCTCATATCTTGCGCTTCGAGCCGGATTCCTAGGTGGGGTGTGGCGACATGGCAGACCCACATCGCCAGGCATTTCCGGTGCTGATTTCCAGTAAATTCCTTATATTAACTGTGGGTATAAGAGCTAAAACATGCAGAGTTGAGCTGAACGCGATATATTCACCACCTCAGTGGACTGACCAGGCGCCAGCCTTAACAACTGGTGAACAAAGAATGAGTAACGATTGTAGCTATAACGAACTCTACCCGCTCCAGGTTCTGGATGACAGCATGGAACCGGAATTTCCGGAAAAGTGCATCATTGTCATTGAACCCTCTGAAATCTGTGCCACCGGCGCCTATGTGGTTGCCGAGGCCGAGGGAGATCGCTGGTTCAGACAGTATATCGCCGACAGTGGGTCAGCCAAGCGACTGGTGGCCCTGAACAGCGCCTACCCTGAGATTCAACTGAAAGAGGGTGAGTATAAGATCGTCGGTGTTGTGGTACAGAGGAATATCGGTCGGCAAATCAAGCACTACCAGCCTTATGTGCCGGGTGGCAAAGCACCTAAAACCATCCCTTTGAACTGAGCCAGATACAACACACCCCAATCCGACTTTATCAGCACTCACACTGGGGCTGTTGCTGCCCCCTTGCAGCAAACAGAAATCTGTGGCGCAGGTTGTCACAGGGGGATTTTTAGGCCCGAAAACAGCTGCCGAAGTAGGCCCGGTCAACAACTGAACCCCATCGAGCAGGCTTTACTACTGCTTTTCCTCCAATCAGACTATTCTCATAGTGAGGTAAGCCAATAAGCGATCTCATGTGGCTTCTGAACATTGAGAGACCGCCACAACCCATAATTGATCATAACCACCAGACTGAATATCTGTCACATCAAGGAGGGGTACCATGAATATCGATCTTGCCGACGTCACACTGCACGTAGATGAGACACTGGACAGCGGAAAACTGGCGGATCTGGAAGACGCCTTTCGCAACCGGGAAGGTGTGGTCTCAGTGCATGTGGACAAAAAACGCCCCCATCTGTTTGTCCTGGAATACAACCCTGAAATGGTCCATAGCAAGGATCTGCTCACCATTACACACTACCAGGGGCTACATGCTGAACTGATCGGTCTATGACCCACCAGCCTATCGAAGTCACCCACCCTGAGGATGTGCTAAGCCCGGGGTGGGCACACCCCCAAAGCCAAATACCCTGAGCTATCGGTGATCCAGACATCGCCGTAAAACATTATCTATTGACGCAGCTGATTTGAGCCCCTAGTGTAGAGCCCCTAAAAAAGATCGATATCGGTATCCTCCGATACCGCAATAAAGCGCACATTTATCCAGTTTTTCTTCATTCAAAGGTAGCTGGCTGAAGACGGCTCAATCAGTCTTGATGGGTGATCAAGTAACCGGTCACCCAGGTATTGTGCGATTTCAAATTTCTGATTATTGATGGGGAGCATCGAGATGCAGAGAGTGACAATTGTCGGCAGTGGCTTCGCTGCCCTGACTGCAATTAAAACCTTACGCGCAAAGAGCCGCTCGGCAGAGATTACTGTTGTCAGCCCGAAAGCGGAGTTTCACTATCTGCCCGGTTCGATCTGGATTCCATCAAGGATCCGCGAACCCAAGGATCTGATCATCCCCCTGCAGCCCTTCTTCAAGCGCATGGAGGTTAACCATGTTACCGGCACAGCCACCGGCTTGAGTGACGATGGCCGCAAGCTTGAAACCACCGCAGGTGAGATCGAAAACGACGGACTGATCATTGCATCCGGCGGTCAGTTCATCAAAAAGCTGTCCGGGATCGAACATGCCATCACCCCCTGCGAGGGAATCGATGAAACCTTGAAGATCCGCCAACGGCTGAGTGAGATGGATGGCGGCACCATTGCATTTGGCTTCTCCGGCAACCCCAAGGAACCGAGCGCCATGCGCGGTGGGCCGATGTTTGAGTTCCTGTTCGGCATCGACCGGCAACTGCGTCTGGAAAAACGCCGTGACCGATTCAAACTGGTGTTTTTCACCCCAGCGGAAAATCCCGGTCAAAGACTGGGACCCAAAGCGGTCACCGGACTGGTCAACGAGATGAAAAAACGGGACATCGAGACCCATCTGGGGCACAAGATGGTCAAGTTCACCGCAAACAGCGTGGAGACTGAAGGGGGAAAATTTGAAGCCGATCTGATCCTTTTCATGCCGGGCATGACGGGTAACCAGTGGTTCAACAATACCAACCTGCCCCGTTCATCCGGCGGCCTGATCAAGGCCGATGCCCAGTGCCGGGTTGAGGGCATGGAACGGGTTTATGTGGCGGGTGATTCCGGCAGTTTTCCTGGCCCGGACTGGATGCCGAAACAGGCCCATATGGCCGACCTGCAGGCCGAGGCGGCGGCCAAGAATCTCTATGCCGAGTGGCAAGGTATGCCGGCACAAGAGACCTTCAAGGTAGAACTTTTGTGCATTGTCGACAGCCAGACCAGCGGCATGCTGGTTGCACGAACCATGAAAAACAATATTGTGATGCCAAACTTACGTCTGTTTCACTGGTTGAAGCGATTTTTTGAATGGTGGTATCTACGCCAATACCGTTAATCAAACAGTCGCTCTGCCGTTCGGGTTTTTACTGCACTGATTCAGCTTACACAATTTCCTTCTCCCAGATAATCTGCGAGAAGGATCAATTCAGCACTGAACAGCAAACAACCTGCCAGCATCAATCCGGCAATAGTGCATCTGTTGAAATTCCGTACACTGATCAGTAAAACACCGGGCTCATTTTCTACCGGGATTCACGCCTGTCTGACGCTCTTGCAGTTCGCGTCGTTCCTGAGCTTCCACACAGAGCGTTGTAACAGGGCGTATCTCCAGCCGAGCCAGGCCGATAGGCTCGCCAGTGTCTTCACACCAACCGTAGGTGCCGTCATCGATACGTTCCAGGGCGGCGTCGATCTTACCAAGCAACTTGCGGTAGCGATCTCGGGTGCGCAACTCCAGGGTCTGGGCCGCTTCCCGGGTGGCACGATCCGCTTCATCACCAACCTCTTGGTGGCTGTCGTGCCGTAGCCCGGCAAGTGTCTCGTCGACCTCATCAAGTAACTCTGATCGCCAGTCAAGCAGTCTCTGTTTGAAATAGGCTAACTGCCGCGGCCCCATGTAGTCTTCGTCGATCGGGGCTCTATTGTCTGAGGGCTCAAGAGACTGAGTCTGATGTGCCAATTT
>JARRQD010000252.1:0-1403 GCA_037382205.1 Candidatus Thiodiazotropha sp. | reverse complement strand
TGCTGTTTTTCATGGCCGTTTCACTGTGTCGTTTCGGTGAACCTAAAACCATCATCTCATAGAATATTATGTTATATAATAACATAAATACGACACACTAGTTATCCGCGCAACCCCTCAACCGCCGCTCAACAACACACCAGTCCAAAGGCTCGGCCGTGATCATCTCGATTCTAGGGTTGATCGGCTGCTTAAGCGCCTCTTCGAGCCATTCCGTCGGGGTCGCGTTGATGCTCATCGAGCCTTTCGATGTAGCTACGAAACCCTTCATTCGCACCACACCTGTGATGGCCATTAACTGTCGCAGACAAACCAGATCAAATAAGGCATCTATAGGCAGTGTCCAACCCGCTGTGTAGAAACCATCGGCAGCGCCTTCTATGCGAGGCCAGTCGCCACCGGGAGGCTTGTGATCATGATGATGGTGATGATCGTTACTGAATGCATGTGCCTCAGGGAAAAGCGCCGTGCGTTGCAGTCTGGGCTCATCGAGATAGGCCCGTTTCAGGCCGCCATGAGCCACCATTGCGGCAACCTTTTGGGCACAACCCTGAGCTTCAACCAGACGGTAAAACGCTTCCCGATCGGCTTCTGTGTAGCAGTCCAGCTTGTTGCCAATGAGCACATCGGCCAAATGGAGCTGATCCTGGAAGTTGGGGTGTGATGTATAGCGGGAATCATTCAGCATGCGCGCGTCGACCAAGCCAATGGTTGCACGCAGATCAATGACTTCACAATACAGGGGACCGGTGAGTTGCTGGATAAGTTGCCCCGGGTGCCCAAGACCAGTAGGCTCGATAAGTATGCGGTCAGGTTTTGAGCTGCGGATCAGGCGATTCAGCCCCACCTGCATAGCCGCACTGCCGACACAACAGAGGCAGCCGCCGGCAATCTCTTCAACGTAGACCTCGGCATGCTCAGCCGTTTCGGATTGCATCAGCTCACCATCCACACCGATACGCCCAAATTCGTTGACCAATACCGCCCAGCGCTCTCCGACTGGGGCCTGAGACAGAAGATGCAGAATGGTTGTGGTCTTACCGCTTCCTAGGAATCCAGTGATCAGGTTGGTGGGTATGTCATGGTACATATATCCACCCCTCTTGCTGATCGTTTACAAGTAGACTTCGGCACAACTCACTCATCGAGTCTTCCAGCTCTGTATCTGGCTCTGATCAGTGTCTATTATCACCACCATGGTCTGTTCTTCAAACAGAGCTTGAAGGCAAAAAATACTAAGCAAGAAAACGGGCCATACGCTCAACCCCCTCCTGCAGCTGATCGATTGCGGTTGTATAAGCAAACCTGAGATAGGATTCAGGCTGATTGAAACCGAAGTCGATACCAGGCGTGACAGCAACACCCGCCTCATTGAGCAGCTGCAGGGCCAATCGTTGACTGTC
>JARRQD010000251.1:0-8392 GCA_037382205.1 Candidatus Thiodiazotropha sp. | reverse complement strand
ACTCAATCCTGCGTTGCAGCCCTTGTTAATGGGGCAACCATTGACAGCGGGCTGCGCCTTGTCTTGAGTCATATGCGGGCCGCTGAAAACGTCAAACAGTATAGGACACCACACTAGGGTAGTGTCTGATACGAATGTGTGATTTCTGTGTTATGTAGTTGTCATCAAACAGCACAGTTAAAAACGGATTCAGCGATTGGGCAAATGGAAAGTCTTTTTTAAGTATGAGCGCAGACAAAATGCGACTGATCAAGCGTGTAATAAAAACTCTTATTGCCAACACTCTCTACTACACAGGTCTTCTATCGCTGATCAAAAACAGCAAATTCCGCGATCGGGCCTGCGTGTTGGCCTACCATCGCATTCTACCTGAGGGCACAGCGACAATCACCCACTCGGCGAATGCGATCATTACCGATAGTGAGTTGTTCCGTCAGCATCTGAGATGGCTGAAAGAGGAGTTTCAGATCATCGATATGGCTGAGCTGCAGGCTGTCCTGTTGAATGACCAGCCGTTGGCAGCCAACAGTTTGTTGATCACTTTTGATGATGGTTGGTGGGATAATTACACCTATGCCATGCCGTCATTGGCTGCAGAAGGGGTCCCAGCAACCATTTTCCTGCCCTATGACTACATCGGTACCGGCGAGGTGTTCTGGCAAGAGGAGATGCTCGCCAGACTGACACAGTTGACTCAGTGCGAAGATGCGTCAGATCGAGCGCTGCTGATAGAACTTGCTGGGATCGAGGGTGGCGCCGATAAAGAGTTGCTGCGCAGTGTTGTGACCAAGCTTAAAGCCAAACCCTATGCGGAGATCTACCAGTATCTGGAGAGATTAAGGCGCCATCAGCAGCCAAGATCGATCGACATGACGTTAGAAAGTTATTTGGATTGGCAGCAGATCAAGCAGATGGGAGGTGAGAATATCAGTTTCGGCTCCCATGCACTGAGCCACAGGGTGCTCACACGCATAGAGCTTGAGGAAGCCAGACATGAGATCAGTGAATCGAAAAAACTGATTAGAGAGAGGATCGGTAAAGAGGTTGAAACAATCGCCTATCCGAATGGCAACTGTAATTCATCGATTGAACAGATCGTTGCTGAATCGGGATATCAGCTTGGCTTCACAATTACCCGAGGCTATGTTGCTAAGGATTCAAACCCAATGGCGCTGCCCAGGCTCAATATTCACACTGCGAATTCGAGTAGCAAACCGCTGTTTCTCTGTTCCATCCTGAATATATTGTAAGGCTCAGGTTGAATATGAAATTCAGTAACACCTACGCTGTGATTTCATTGTAAAATGCCAACGTAGGGTAATTTTTTGGAACAGATGATATGTCGGATATTCAGCTACTATCGAGCACACCGAAGAGCAGGGAGATGTGGAATCAGTATCTTGAGGATGCTGCCGATGCCAACTTCTATCAGCGGTTCGAATGGTTGGAGCTGAATGAGGGCCACTTCGGGCACTCTGTGTATCCAATCGTCTCCCAGGACACGAATGGAATCAACGGCGTACTTCCGATGGTTTTAATCAACAGTAAGCTGTTTGGTAAAATCCTCTGTTCGATGCCGTTTGTAAACTTTGGCGGGGTCTCTGCAGGTAGCGGCGCAATCGAGAAGGCTCTGGTTGAATATGCCATCGAGCTGGCGAGGGAGTCCAGGGTGGATTACCTGGAATTGCGGGCCAGTCAATCCTCACCCCTGGGGCTGGCGGAGTCGACCAAAAAAGTCTCTTTGGTGATTCAGCTCGAAGAGGATCATGAGAAGATCTGGTCGGGTTTCAAATCAAAGCATCGCACCAACATCAGGCGGGTCTATAAAAATGATATTCAAGTCCGCTCCGGGCATGCTGAACTACTCGACGATTTTTACCATGTCATGAGCCACTCCTGGCGTGATCTGGGCACGCCGTTCTACAAAAAAAGCTACTTCAAAAATCTGCTGGAGCGCTTCAGTCAAGAGGATCTGAAGATCTTTGCGGTATACCTGGGCGATCAGCCGATCTGTGTTGCCTTGAATGGTTACTACAAACAGACTGTTGAAGGGATGTGGATGGGTACAGTTCAAGAGTATCGCAGGCTGCAGCCAACCTATGCCCTCTATTGGGAGATGATCAAAGCCAGTTGTGAAGGCGGCTATCGGAACTTCCACCTTGGCCGTTCGACTGCCGATTCAGGCGGGGAGTCATTCAAGAAGAAATGGAATGCGGAGATTAAACAGCTCTATTGGCAATACTATATGCCCGACGGCTCTGAGATGCCTCAATTGAATGTTGACAACACAAAGTTCAAGTTGGCCATCGACATCTGGAAAAAGCTGCCGTTGCCGGTGGTCGGGTTTATTGGGCCCTATCTGTCCAAGAGCATTCCTTAGGCCCTAACATGAGACATCTCGCACCGACCGGTTCGCCGATATACTTTTCCGAGCTGTTAGGCTGGTTGGCTAACACTCTGACGGGCAAGCGTGATCAACAGCGACTGCTTCTGCTGCTCAAGAATCTGCTCGATGTTGACTCTGGCTTCCTCTATTTGACCGGCCGAGGTGCGATGACAGCGCTACTGGCTGCAGTAAAGCATCAAACCCATGATCGTGACCGCAATGAAGTCGTGATACCAGCCTACACCTGCTACTCGGTTGCCAGTTCTGTGATCAATGCCGGCTTAAAAATTCGCCTCTGCGATATTGACAGCAAAACACTCTCATATGATGAGCGGCAGCTTCGTCAGATCGACTTTTCCGGTGTGGCCGCCATTGTCAGTGCCAACCTGTATGGCTTGCCCAACGATCTGCCGATGCTCGAGAAGCTTGCCAAAGCTGAAGGGGTGATGTTGATCGATGATGCGGCTCAGTCGCTCTATGCAAAGATCGATGGGCGTCTGCTGGGTAGTTTTGGCGATGCGGGTATTTTGAGTCTGGATAAAGGCAAGAATGTTACATCGATGCAGGGTGGGGTGGTTGTTACCAAGCACCAGGGGCTGATTGATGCGCTATCCAATCAGGCTTCGCAACTGGATGAGTTGAGCTTTAAACGTCGATTTATCGAGTTTGCAAAGGTCTTGATCTACTACTTCTTTCTCAATCCATACGCCTATAAACTGCCGGCGAATCTGAGCTTTTCAGGATTGGGAGAGACCCGTTTTGAGACCGAGGTTGAGATCAAGAAGTACCCCGCGTTCCTCGCGTCATTAGCCTGTGCACAGATCGAGAGAATCGATCAAATCACCCACTGCAGAACTCAGCATGGTTATTACTATGATGAGGCCCTGCAATCAAACCAGCGGATGACAAAAATTGCGCGGTTGCCTAAGACGCAACCGGCCTACCTGAGATATCCATTGCTGGTGCATGATCCTAATCAGCGACAGACGCTGCTTGAACGGTTTCGTGAATATGGCATCTCGGCTTCTTACCCGAGGTCATTGAACGCTATCGCTGAGATCGCGAATCATCGGGTGGGGGAATCGGTATGTCCAGGTGCGGAGCGTGTCTCACAACAGATCATTACACTGCCGACACACGCCTACGTGAACCGCTCGGATCGAAATAAAATTGTCGATATTATCACTGAGCAGTGTTGATCTACAGACGCTACCGCCACTGCCATGATCGCCTATCAGCGGCTTGGTATGTCACCAGATCAGCCCCGGCGTAGTGACGATCACCCTTACATATTGGTGTTGAAAATGGCATAATCGAGGCTTGTCTCTTTAATGAATTCACTTATTTAAGTTGCTGATATACTATGGAATTTGTGCTTTGGGGGTCATTCTTTCTGGTCTTTTATGCCTATTTCGGCTACCCGCTTCTGCTGATGGCGGTGAATCGGATCAGTCGTGGCATAGACTACAAATCCCTCCACTACCCAGAGCAGCTCTCGGTTACCCTGATCATCCCTGTGCACAATGAACAGGCGGTGATCGAACGTAAACTCGAAAACACAAAAGCCTTGGATTTTTCCGGCGACCTTCAAGTGTTGATCATCTCCGATGGCTCCTCGGATGATACCGTCGAGATCGTCAATAACTATCAAGGTTTGCAGAATCTGACCTTTATTGTGCTTGAGGAGCGCAAAGGCAAGGCCAATGCGCTGAATGCGGGGCTTCAGGCCGCCAGCGGCGATATCATCGTCTTTTCCGATGCTTCGATCATGTTCGATTCGCAGGCGATAACCGAAATTGTTCGACCGTTCGCTTTGGATGAGATGGGCTGTGTCTCGGGTGAGGATCTCATCGAGGGGGGCAGCGGTGAAGGGCTCTATGGAAAGTATGAGCTGTTGTTGCGCAAACAGGAGTCGGTGACCGGCTCGATCGTTGGTGCGAGTGGCTCCCTCTATGCGCAAAGAAGAGAGATCGTCACCCCCTTTATCGAAGGGGTGGCCCCCGATTTCTACTCGGTTCTCAATACCGTGGAGCAGGGCTACCGGGCGATTTCGATCTCCGAGTCATTTGGCTATATGAAAGCCGCTGAATCGCACAAAGATGAGTTCAACCGAAAAGTGCGCACCTTGATTCGGGGGATAACGGCGCTGTTCAAGAAATCCAAGCTGTTAAATCCATTCAGCTATCCACGCTTCTCCCTCTATTTGATCTCTCATAAACTGCTACGCTGGCTGGTGCCGTTTTTTCTGCTCTCCCTATTGGTAAGCAATCTATTGCTCATTGACAGCTCCTTCTACTTAGCGCTTCTGCTGCTGCAAATGCTGTTTTATACAGTGGCCGCTTTGGCGGCTTTCAGTGAACCCTTGCAGAAGGCTTTGCCCATCGTAAAGCTGCCGCTGTTCTTCGTCTCTGTGAATCTTTCGATACTAAAAGCCTGGCTGAAATATCTTTCCGGAACTCGTCAGGAGATTTGGACTCCGACCAAACGTTCTGAATGAGATGCGCACAATGTTGCGGTTGAAAAAGGTTTAATTGCCGCATAGATTCTCCGCTTTTCGATGATCACTACCCAATAGAAGGGCCTCTTTATGAAATATGTCGGTGCGCATGTCAGTGCCTCTGGAGGCGTTCAGAACGCCCCGCTTAATGCCAAGCAGATTGGCGCTAAAGCATTCGCGCTGTTCACCAAGAACCAGCGTCAGTGGCAGGCAAAACCGCTGGCCGGGAATGTCATCGAAGCCTTTCAGGCAAACCTGCAAGCGGTTGGCATCAAGCCACAACATGTACTCCCCCATGATAGCTATCTAATCAATTTGGGCCACCCCGAAACTGCCGGGCTGGAGAAGTCGAGAAATGCCTTTCTTGATGAGATGCAGCGCTGTGAACAGCTGGGCCTGCCGCTGTTGAATTTTCACCCGGGTGCAACCCTGAGAAAAATCGACGAGACAGCAAGTCTGCAGCGGGTTGCCGATTCAATCAATTGGACTCTTGAACAGACTCAGGGGGTGACGGCTGTGATCGAAAACACCGCTGGGCAGGGGAGTACCTTGGGTTATCAATTTGAACATTTAGCCCAGATCATCGAGCAAGTTGAGGATAAGAGCCGTATTGGAATCTGCCTCGATACCTGCCACACCTTCGTCGCCGGTTACGACATGCGCACCACAGCGGCTTGTGACAAAACCTTTACCGAGTTCGACCGTGTGGTGGGATTCAAGTATCTACGAGGTATGCACTTGAATGACAGTAAGCCTGAACTGGGTGCACGGGTCGATCGTCACCATAGCCTGGGTCAGGGTAAGCTGGGTTGGGAGGTGTTCCGTTATATCATGCAGGATCAAAGGTTTAATGGTATCCCTCTGATCCTCGAGACGATCGACGACTCGCTCTGGGCGGAAGAGATTGCCAGCCTATATGGTTTTCAGAAGTAAACTACTTGGTCGCCAGGACAAGAGTCGGTACATTTGGAATCTCTAGGAAGCTACAAGTTACAGGATGTTGCAATGTCTCTGTTAGAAAATCTCAAGCAGGAAGCCCTGAAACGGCAACAGGCTGAGGGTGTGGATAGCGAGGCGGATAGGCTGGAGTCGATCTACCAGTCTCAGTTCAAAGCCCCAATGCAATCCATCCTCAGATATCTCTCCGAGCTGACTGATCAGCTGAAGATTCTTGATCATGAAGTTTTTCACCAGTATGAGCTGCCAGGACTGGGGCCAGTCGCCGGTCTTCGCCACAGCGACTATGTGGTCAATGCCGATAGTTCCGAAAACACCCGAGTTGTGCGACTACGCTTCCAGTGCGTTTCAGACAGTGAACTGACCTTCGCTATCACCCCCAAGAGTAAAGCGGATGAGGCCTGTGCCTTTCTCGATAGTCAGACCATGCGTTATACCGAGTGGCCGATTCGGGATCATCAGCAGCGAGTGGTCGGTCTGAACCTTCAGTTACCGGTGGTGGTGAAGGTGAATTTTGTCTTCAAGGCCGATCCGGAGCTGGGTTCGATTCGAATTTTTATCTCCAATTTCAGAGGCTTCAAGGTTGAAAAGAGCCTTATTCAACCACTCAAGGTCGACGATGACTGGCTCGATAAATTGGGTCACTATATTCTGCGAAATCGTGCTGATTTGTACGATCTGCAGATTGAAGATTCGGTGAAAGATGCGATTCGGCAACGTCTTGAGGAAGCCAAACAGGAGCGAGAGCTGGAGTTGCAGATGGCGCTGGCCCGTGAGCAGGTTGAACAGCGACAGGCGTCGAACAAATCCCTACTCGGAAAACTGAAATCCCTGGCCAATCGAGATTGAAATTCAACGCCACCCGTTTCTCTATCTGGCCTCCTCAAGACTCGGTTTGATCCTCTTTAGCAGCTTCTAATTACTTGTCAGACAGTGATTTTTCACATAGGCTCAGGGGATGTTCAATTGCGGTGAATCATTACGTTGGTGGATTGTTGCTGGGCTGTTGATGCTACAGTTAGCCATGCCGTCACTGCTCTACGCCGATATGGTCCGCATTGGTGTTTTGAGCCATCGGGGTGACCAGGCTACCCTGAGGATGTGGGGGCCAACCGCAGAGTATCTACATAGCCACATTCCCGCCCACGATTTCACCATCCGCCCTTTGAAGTTTGACGATGTGAATTCTGCGGTAGCCGCTGGTGAAGTCGATTTTGTGCTGGTTAATCCGGGAATCTACGTCAACCTGGAGGTCAAGTACCGGGTCTCACGCATCGCTACCCTCTATAATCGTCGCAACGATGTGCCCTACAAGATCTTTGGCGGGGTCATCTTCACCCGCAAGGATCATGCTGAGATAAAGACCCTGGAAGATCTTCGTGGCCATACCATGATGGCGGTCTACGATACCTCACTGGGTGGCTTCCAGATGGCGATGCGGGAGATGATCGAACATGGCATAAATCCCTATACCGATCTCAAGTCACTGCGTTGGGGAGGCATCCACGATCATGTAGTGATGGCGGTGCTCGACGGTGATGTGGATGTCGGCACCGTGCGTACCGATATCCTTGAGCGCATGGCATCAGTCGGTACGATTGAGCTGGAGGATTTTCGCATCATCAACCCTCAGCAGGTCGAGGAGTTTCCCTTTGCCCTGAGTACCCGACTCTATCCAGAATGGCCCTTCAGTAAAGTCTCCCATACCCCTGATACCCTGGCTCAACAGGTTGCGGTTGCGCTCTTGAATATGCCTCATGACCACCATGCTGCCTTGGCGGGTAACTATGCAGGCTGGACCATCCCTCTCGACTATCAGCCCGTGCATGATCTGTTCATGACACTCAAGCTGCCCCCCTATCAGTATCTGGGCAAGATTACCCTGGCCGATGCGATCAGTCGCTATCGCAGCTGGTTGTTGGGTGGCCTGCTGGTACTGCTGTTTATGGTGGTGATGACGCTTAAGGTGATGCGCCTCAATCAGGAGTTGAAGAAGGCCAAAGAACGGCTTGAGTTACAGCATGAGTTGATCCTCGATTCGGTTGCGGATGGTATCTATGGGGTGGATATGAGCGGCCGCTCGACCTTCTTCAATCAAGCGGCGGTACGAATTACCGGTTGGCAAGCGGAGGATGTGATTGGTCAGAACCAGCATGAGCTTCTGCACCACTCCCATCGGGATGGATCTCCCCATCGGCCGGTTGACTGTCCGGTCTATCAGACCTTCCAGGACGATCAAACGCGCTACATCTCCGATGATGTGTTCTGGCGCAAGGACAGCAGCAGTTTTCCGGTTGAGTACAGCAGTACACCGATTAAAGACGAAGGGGGTAAAACCATCGGTAGCGTGGTGGTGTTTCGGGATATCACGATGCGCAAACGGGCTGAGGAGGAGGCGCGTCAACATCAGATCGAACTGGCGCGGGCGGGCCGGCTCAGCACGCTTGGCGAGATGGCTTCAGGCATCGCCCATGAGCTGAATCAGCCATTGACCGCGATTTCGACCAATGCCCAGGCGAGTATGCGCATCCTGGAGTCTGATCCAACCAATA
>JARRQD010000250.1:0-5863 GCA_037382205.1 Candidatus Thiodiazotropha sp. | reverse complement strand
GTAGCCCTGATCCAGGATCAGGCTCACCGCATCCAGTTTGAATTCTTTTGAATACTTCTTTCGAGTTGTCATTGCTTCTATTCCTCAGTTAAGTCAATCTTAACTTAACTGGGTTGTACTAGGCCATTAGATCACCTCACATTTACTACCACTGCGCTGAGTCAAGTTCTTCTTTAGCCGCTTTATTTAATAAACTTCGATCAACTCCTAATACTTGAAGCGCCCTCGGTACTACACCATGCTCTATGGCTGATGCCACTATTATGATATGTGCTCCTAATAGAGGACGATCTTTATCCTCTTGCTTCAAAGCATATAGGGATTTCATTAAATCCTGGCCTGATGGCTGTGAATCATGAAACACCCTGTCTGATTCTATAGGCTCAGGTTCAATGTCAATAGCTTCTTGGCTGATACCAACAGAACTTAGAGCTTGTTGATATTGGGCTTTGATCGCTTCTCGGAATTTTTTTGAATCAATTTTAAACCTTTCGAATGTACGTCTCGCAGAACCATCATCAAGATGTAGAGCAGAAAGAACAAAGTGTTCAGCCCCCGGTTTTTCTTCACCCATCATATTGGCCTCTTTATCTGCTCCTGGTATTAGTTTCCCGATAGTTTTCATATCACGGAAGCGCAGAAGAAAACGTCTAAGCATTACCTTATCCTCATTTAAGACACTTTGCCTTTTTAATGTAAGCTGCATGGCGTTTATGGGCCGCCTGTTTCGAAACACCTAATGCTTCAGCCACTTGAGACCAACTCCATCCTTGGGCAATAGCTTCTTTAACAGCTTTTCTCTCTAACTGCTCCGCCATATGCCGAAGCGCAACAACGGCAGCAAGCGCTTCTTCAGTGGTATCTGGTAATGGAATTGATTTTATATTAAACATTCGTCAACTATAGTTGACGATCAATCGGCCGTCAACTTTTATTGACAATATATGATCTAAGGACAAACCTTACTGGTATCTAACGCTGCGCTTCAGGTAAATTTCTGTTTTCGCGGAAATCTGTAGCACAGGCCTTAATACGATCTTTATCAAGTGCGTTCTGCTCTTGAACATTTTTTTGTTTGGCTTTCTTGAGAATAGAAATATCTCTTACATTTTTCATCGCCTTAGACACTTAACAGCTTAGCCAACGGATTAACTCCCAGCCACATTAATCGCATCTTCAATTTCCGACAGTACGATCTTCTTCATTTTTAGCATCGCGTTGAATGCCCGTTTCGCTTTTTCTCGACCCGAATGTGTAGTTAGCTCAATCAACCGACATGGTGTTATTTGCCATGAAACCCCTGTTCATTCAATATAATCAATAATTTAGCAGTTGATTACGTGTTTGGTATTGTTAGGAACTGCATTTACGCAGGAGCTCTTTCAACTTTGTAGCTATCTGCTACAATATGCTGCATAACATTGCATAATGAGGAGTTTTCGATGGCTAAGGCTTCTTCACCCATACGTTTACAGGATGAGTTGATGCAGTCAGCCAAACTGGTTGGTGAGCAAGAGCATCGCAGTGCTGCGGAACAGGTTGAATACTGGGCATCTCTCGGCCGGAAGATTGCTCGGCATGTGACCTCAGAAAGCCTGCTTGAAGTGGCGACCGGGCTCGCCCGCATCAAGGTAGAGCCAATCGTGGGCACCCCTGTTAATCCCAAAGCGGTTTTTGAAGCCGTGGAGACACAACGTCACTCAGGCACTCTCAAGCAGGCCGTAACTACGGCCACCCCTAGCTACCAGGCTTCTACCACAAACCCTGGCTATTTAGAGCAAATCGATGAAAAGGGAAACCGGACGATCGGTAAATTCTTAAACGGGGTCTTCGTTCCACAGACCGAGCATGAGCGTTGAGCCTGGAAAAACAACTTTGGATGTTGGTGGGCGGTAATGGAGCCGGTAAGAGTACATTCTATGAGTTGTTCCTAAAAGACCTTGGTTTACCTTTTGTCAATGCGGACAATCTAGCAAAAATCGCCTATCCGGAAGACCCTGAAGGGCGTAGCCGAGATGCCGCGAAACTGGCAGAAGGGATGCGGAAAAATCTGTTGCTTTCTGGCCAGAGCTTTTGTTTTGAGACAGTCTACTCTCATCCATCAAAAATCGATTTTGTGGCTGAAGCTAAGGCCCAGGGATACTACGTTGTAGTGGTTATGATTCATCTCAATAGTACAGACCTGAATCAGGCTCGTGTGGCGGAAAGGGTCTCAGTGGGAGGTCATACTGTAGCAGCTGACAAGATCGTTTCCCGGGTGCCAAGAATGCTTAAACATGTGCGGATGTCGATCCCACTATGCGATCTCATAACTGTATATGACAACTCATCCCAGGATGATCCTTACCAGCAAGTATTTACGATTGAGAATGGTAAAACAACCAAACACCTCGATCCCCTGCCCGACTGGGCTGAGCGATTGTTACAGCCGGTTGATTGAGTAGAATTCCAACCTTTTAGATAACAGCTCAAGTGGTCTAACACATGAGATACTACAGCATGTTATCCACAGTTTTTGTGTGTAACCCTGTGGAAAAGATGGGTTAAAGCTTCTTAAGCCCTTATAGCAACTCACTTATTCTCACATTGTCCACTCACACCTCAAAATATGCTGTCCGCTCACCGAGAACCAGTAGGATCTTCGAGCGTATGATGGCTGGGACGGCCTGTGCAATCGACACTTGGGAAGCCTCGATTGGTCCGGTGCGGAGCCCAGCAAACCCGGGTGCGGATACGCGGAGCATGCCCGACTCAACGGTTTTGCAATTTCGATAGCTCAGCAACCCCCGACTGATCCGGCGCCAACTTCCTACCATAGTAGGCCGGCATCTCAGGCCGCTCCCAATCCCCCGCCAACATCACCCGGCCTATATCGATACCGGCCGCCAACATATCCTGACAGGCACCGATTCGACAGGCATGGCCACTGACTTCCCGAGGATCCATGCCTGCGGCCTTGGCCACCCGCTGGACAGCCCGGTTGACCCCCTTGGTGCTTAGCGGCTCAGTGAGAATCTCGCCACTCTTGGCCACGCCCCGGAAGAGTGATCCGGAGGTGATGCCAGCCAGTTCACACCAAGCCTCGATGGCGAGCGCCGTAGTGGTATCAATGAATTTGTATTTCACGACACCCTGCTTTGCCGTCGATCGCTTCTTTGAGCGGATAACCCGCAGCCGGTGCCCATTCTGATCTTGGCTCAGTCCTTCCAGGGTCAGTCTTTGCACTTCCGAGACCCTGAGCAGACAGTCATACATCACCCGCAGTAAGGCATTGTCCCGCACTGCTCGTGTCCCCTCCCCGAGTTGCTCCAAACCGATCTTTAGGAGATCCCAACGCAGGCCAGCAGACTGATTCGGTTCCGAGGTGTCATCCCGGTAAAGCCTTGCAAAGGCCAAGGTCACCTCCTCGTGAGCGACCGGGTTGACCGCGCCGCCCTGCTGATGGGCCTTGGCGATCGAGGCCAGGTAGCGGCGCACCGTGTCTTTAGTCTTGATCTCAGCCTGGTCGACCAGAAAGGCTACAACCGTCTCGGGTGCTGCCGGCAGCGCTGGTAAATCGCGGGTTCGGCACCAATCGAAGAAAAGTCGCAGATCCCCACACAAGGCCCGGTAGGAGTTGTCCGAGATTGCTCCCCAAGCCTTGGCCAGATACTGGAAGAGCCTCACTTTCGACTCCCACTGCTCGTGGACACTCCGATCTTCTGGTGCTGGCCAGTGGGGGCTGAGCCGATCCCAAGCTGTGGCGGTGGGCAGTTGCGCCAGAGGGATCTCCAACAGCTGGTGGATGGGGGTTAAGAGTGTGGTGGTCATGGGGATGTATGCCTCTTGGAGGATCTGTGTGTTATCGATTGTTCACCACCCTGCCCCGTGCGGGTCTCAGTGATACAAAAAACCAAAGATAGGCCAATTGTAGCATTTATCCATCTGATAATGGGAGTTATCGGACATATAATTCGAAAAGGATATCAATTAATATTATTAAGAATATCTAATACTAAATATCTTATGATATCTTTCTTGGTTGAGATCATAGTTTTTACAAATGAGTTAGCCATGAGTAGTGTCAACGAGACAAAGACCAACGCACTGAAAACCGCCGATCAGGTCGTCCTTGCCGCCCACGAACTGCTCCGGCAAGGGCAGGGCCAGGCAATTACCCAACGCAAGATCTATGAGGCTATCGGCAACCGGGGCTCCATGAAAACCATCCAGCAGGCCCTGGCGGAGTTTTGGGCCGACTTGGGAACCCACCTGCAGCAGCTGGAGTATCTGCAGGGGTTTCCGCCGGAAGCGCTCACCCCCCTCCTGGAGGCCTTTACCGGGATCCGCGCCCAAGCCGAAGCGCAAGCACGATCCAACTACGAAGCCGAAACTCAAGCGGCTCGAACGGCGATCGAAAAAGCCGATAGCGAGCGAAGCGTCGCCCTTGAGGCCTTAGACGCCGCCAAAACCGAGATCCAAACCCTAAAGCACCAGGTCGAGCAGCTGGTTGAAAAACGGGATAGCCTGCAACAGCAGCTGTTGTCTGAGACCGATCGGCGCCAGGCGCTTGAGGCGCAAATACCAACCCTCCGCGAAGAGGCTCGGCTCCGACTTGATCAGGCTAAAAGTGAAACACAAGGTATCCGGAATACCTTGCTTAAAGAAGAAGAGCGCCATCAGGCAACGGAGGTAAGATTGACTACCCTCTATGACCAGGAGCGTACCGCTCGGGCTCAGGAGCGCAGCGAGGCTGAGAAAACGCAACAAACCTTGCAGCGGAAGCTTGACGATCTCAATCAAACCTTCCTGGAGACCAAACAGGCTGGTGTGGAAATTGCCAGTCAGCTGAGTCAGGAGGTCGCTAGACGGTCAGGGCAGATTGAGCAGTTGGAGGCCCGCCAGCAGCAGCTGCAGAACCAGTTAAATACAGAGCAAGCTGAACGGGGTGAGCTCGCCGCCACACTGGCGACCGAACAGGCGGATCGCCGGCATGGTCAGCAACGGATCGAAGCACTGGAGCAAGTCTGCGCAAAACTGGAAACAGAGTGCCAGCAAAAATCAAAGGTCATTCAGAAGCTCAATCGGCAAATTGCCAAGCAGTCCAAAAAGGAGAAGTGATCAATTGTATGAGTTATGATTCGATTTTTGCTCTTAACCCCCTATCCCAATGGGCTTATGCAGAAACCGCAGCCCCGGACCGTTAGGATAAGTCGGACCTTCTGAACTTCAGCCATCTAGCTGACTTTGTATTTTTTGGTGCAACAAAAATATTAACCGTGAAATCTACTCGTCCGATTCTCCCAGAAGGATCTCGCCCATCTGGCGTAACCTGGCGCGCTCTTTTTCCGGCAGTCTGACATAGAGACTCACTAGATCGCGTATATCCGGTGGCATAGGCTCACAATATCGATTCTCCTGCTGTTTGTCGTCGAGCCAGCCCCTAGGTTTTTTTAGATACTTTTCGCACCGTCTCGCCATCGCATCTGGAATCTTTTTATGTGGGTTTCCCTTTAACTTATCCAATCGTTCAACCGTTAGCTTGACAGCTTCCAGCAGTCGTATGAGATCTCCACTCGCTTCAGCCTCTTCGAGTACACGAATAAAATTACAGTATCGCGTTGAATAGAGATCACTCGATCTCATCGGTTCTACAGCATAGGTAATCCAGGCCGGGTTAACCTTGAACGCTTCAGCAAGAATTTCTGTCTCATCCGGCCCTGGGGTTGAAATGCCTAGCTCGAAGTTATTGACTCGACCTGCGCTCCATCCTAAACCCAAGCTGAATTCTCGGCTGTTGGTCACCTTGGCCGATAAACGTGCCTGACGTATACGCTTACCGATCTTCACATAAGTTGGATTCAGCTCAGACTGCTTGGCTGGA
>JARRQD010000249.1:0-11250 GCA_037382205.1 Candidatus Thiodiazotropha sp. | reverse complement strand
ACGCCGCATCTGTCGTCAGGATGCGGCGTTTTGCGGACTTTAGACCTTGAAACGCTCCACCAGCCCCTTGAGCTGCTCTGCCAGTCTCGCCAGGTCGTCACTCGCCGAGGCGGTCTGCTGGGCACCGGCAGAGGTCTGCTCGGCCACGGAATTGATGTTGGTGATGCTGCGGTTGATCTCTTCCGTTACCGCGCTCTGCTCTTCGGCGGCATTGGCGATCTGGGTATTCATGCCGGTGATCCGCTCCACCGCGGTGTTGATGGTCTGCAGGGCCTCGGCGGCGGCCGAAGCGTGCTCCACGCCCTGGCGGGTCTTCTCCTTGCCCGACTCCATCACCTGCACGGCCTTGCCGGCGCCGGTCTGCAGTTTTGAGATCATCTCTTCGATCTCCTTGGTGGAGTCCTGGGTACGGCCAGCCAGGGTGCGGACCTCATCGGCGACCACCGCAAAGCCCCGGCCCTGTTCGCCGGCTCGGGCCGCCTCGATAGCGGCGTTCAGCGCCAGCAGATTGGTCTGCTCGGCGATCCCTTTGATCACATCCAGCACCGAGCCGATACTGTCGCTCTCCTGCTCCAGGTTGAGAATGACCTGGGCGGCTTGCTCCACCTCCTTGGCCAGCTCATCGATGGCGCCGATAATGGTATCGACCACTTTCTTGCCCTCATTGAAGGAGTCGTCCGCCTCCTTCGCCGCCGTCGCCGCGTCCACCGCGTTTCGCGCCACCTCGTGGACCGTCGTGTTCATCTCGTTGATTGCGGTAGCCACCTGGGTGGTCTCCAGTTGCTGCTGGTTGATACCCGACGTCGTCTGCGCGGTCACCACCGAGGTCTCCTCCGCGGCGGCGGCCAGGCGGGTGATCGCATCCTTGATCTCGTTCACCGTCTGTTTGAACGTCCGCGTCATCTCATTGAACGCCTTGGCGATATGACCGACCTCATCCTTATTCCGGTAGTCCACCAGCACGTTGAGATCGCCCTGCGCCAGCCGATTGGCGGCCTCTTCGATCTTTCTCACCCCCTGGGTAATGCCGGAGATGGTGATAAAGGCCAGAATCAGGCTGACCACGGCGCCGATCACCAGGATCGTGGTGATCAGTGTAAACATGGTGTTGTAACTGGATACCGAATCGTTGAAATACGCCTCGGACTCTTCCATCTGGATCCCCGCTAACCTGTCTGCGAGTTCGATACCGTGGGAAAGTGCCGGGTTGATCACCTTGAGCAGCACCTCGTTGGCTTCTGTGTACTTACCCGAGCGCAAACGATCGATCGCGGGTTTGATCCCTTGCTGGATCACTTTGTCCTTATCGGCGGCGAACTCATCCGCCAGCTTTTGCTCCTCACCATCCAGCCCGATGGCGATGAACTCCTGCCAGTGTTCTTCAATTGTCTCTATGTTGTGATCGATGGTGTCGATGTGGGTGGAGAGGGGATGGTTGTGCATGGCGGCGAAGGCGGTCGCCGGATCGTGCTGTAAACTGAGCAGCACCTGCGCCCTGAGGTCACCGAGATGATCGACCACGACTCCCAGGGTGTGGACGTGCATCAGCTCGGTGTGGTACAGCCCGTCTATCGCATCATTCGATTCGTGCATGCCGCGCAGACCGAGGACACCGATAAGCAGCGACATGACGAGCAGGCTCCCTACCAGAAGAATCAGACGGAGTTTGATTGGTAGATTGTTTAGTAGTGACATGCTAACCCCCCAGTACCTGGAGTATTTTGTGATTGGTTGACGCAATCCCAGTACGATATTGCGAAAACATGCGATGGTGGCGCTCTGATGCGATCCACCCCGCTTCTCTCATCAAGGTATAGCGTTTAATATCTCATGAACTTTATATATTGTTTTTATTTATTAAATCGGGTAGGAACAGGCCATTGCTGACCCATCCCCCCTAAGAACCGTGCATGCGAGTTTCTCCGCACACGGCTCATGTCTCTCAGAGCCCCGAGTGGAGGCCGATTTCACGTACCCCTGCTACCTTTACGATACACACCTGTCGCCCTGGCTACTCCCAGCATTCCCATACCAGAGGTTGAGAGGGCGCACCAGTGCCTTACTGACACCGTCATCTGCTCTCCCTCTTCAGCAAGGTTAAACCTAAAAAGATCAGTTGGACAGCGTGATTCACCCAGCAGGTGACCATGACCATCGAAGCTATTTTCTTCAAAATCAGGAACCTGCTATTAGAATGGAGCGGTCAATTGATTTTTTTAGGTTGAAGAGTGGGGGGTGAATGGATAACTGCGAGTGTGATCTGGTGAGTCGAGCTTATTCCGCCTTGAATTCACTGCTCTCGATTATTGCGATGAATTGCTTGGCGATGTAGGGGTCGAATTTGTGTTCGATTTCGTTATGGATGATATCCATGGTCATCTGGTGAGATTTTTTCGAGTGATAAGGGCGGACTACTGTCATCGCATCGTAACTGTCTGTAATCGAAATGATCCTCGCAATCGGTGGGATTGCTTCACCCGCGAGCCTGTCCGGATAGCCCTTGCCGCAATAGTATTCGTGATGATGTCTGACGATACGGGCTATTTGCTCGCTCTCCTCCATATCCAGACCGTGTACAATATCCTCCCCAATCGCTGAATGGGTCTTCATGATTTTCCATTCGGCTTCGTTCAATCTACTGGGTTTCAACAATATCTCATCGGCTATGCCGATTTTTCCGATATCATGAAAACAGGCGGCGGTTCTGGCAATCTTGAGTTCCTTTTCTGACAAGCCACAGGCCTCTCCAAGTTGTTGAGTTAGCTGGATGACCCGTTGCGAATGCATCAGTGTATGTACATCCCGATGTTTAAGAGCATTGATCAGAGCCTTTGTGCAATGGCATACGAGTATTGGGTCAAAGGTTTGATCACCTACGTTGTTGTTCATGCTTTTCTAGCTGAATGCCTGCATGTTTTAACCGTCAACCACTCTGGCGGTTCTGAATGGCAGATAATCGCCATGGGTTGAGGGTACGCTATCTGGATTTCCATAGTATTCGGTGATCCATTCAGGGAATATACAAGAGGATTTTTGCTGACATCACGAAGTGGGAGTATAGATGAAGACTAAGAATATAGAAGGTGATGAATAATATTTGAACAAAATGGGTTTTGTCTCCCAGGGAATCCGCTGATACCTACGTGGGGAGTTTACAGAGAGTGTGTAATTAAACGATGCTCCATGGGTATCTTGGCACAAGTGAGATTTGGGTTGAACGAAGTTAGATCCGACTGGGCTGTCTTGGCGGGAGGGAGGTATATCAGTGCTGTTTACTTTGTCGCTCTGCTCATGTTTAAAGGCGTTCTCTGGTAGTGTAAACAGTGAAAACCTACAGCTTCGAGCGTGTCTCCTCAGGTAGGCTGATATGGGTGAGAACTGGCTCGCGGATGAACAGCTCTACAAGGCGAAGTCAGCAGGGCGTATCGGGTGGTCGGTGGAGAAATAACATAACAAGTATCGGAGTTTACAAATGTCAAATCCACTTTTGGTCATTGGTAACAAAAATTACTCCTCCTGGTCGTTGAGACCCTGGATATTTATGCGGCAACATCAGTTGCAGTTTGATGAGAAAAGGGTAGCGCTTTTTACAGAAAACACCAATTCCGAGCTGTCTGAGTACCACTCGGATTGCAAGGTTCCAATATTGAAAGACCGCGGCCTGGTGATTTGGGATTCCTTGGCGATTCTCGAGTACTTGTCAGAACGCTATCTGAATAATCGGGGATGGCCTTCGAGTATTGATGTCAGGGCAGTGGCGAGATCGATCAGTTCCGAAATGCACTCCAGCTTTCACAATGTGAGAAATGAACTGCCAATGAATTGTCGCAAAAGTTTTCAGAACCTAATTCTATCGGATGAGGCGAAGAGTGAAGTGGATCGGATCAGTTGGTTATGGGAAACATGCAGAATCGACTATGGTGCGGGGGGAGACTGGCTGTTTGGTGATTTCACTATTGCGGATGCGATGTTCGTGCCCGTGGCTCTCAGGTTTTACAGTTACAACATCGCTCTGGGTCATATTCAGGCCCAATATGTGGAGACGGTAATGGCCAATCCCCATATCAGAGAGTGGATACAGGCGGGAATGCAAGAATCGGAAATAATCCAGGCCGCTGAGATAGCAACATAAAAAAGTAGCCTCAGCTTAGCTTTTCCCTCTCGATGTGCGGTCGCGGTGGTAAGGTTGATGCCAGGTACGACAACAAGTGGGGGGATGTGGAGCGAATGATGGATTTGGCGGCCAAGTTGGCTTTCTAAATGCACGCTTTATACACGAATAGGACCATTGCAATTCCATCATTTCCCGTTTGTTTGTCAATGGTTTGTGGTGAACTCATTGTAACAAAACAATCGGGGTTTCAGGCCTTCTTATCCACTCCTTAACGGGATAGCAGTGATTCTTCCTATACTTGTAACCTTTTTCTTTTTCGTTTGTATAACGATCAGGCAACTAAGGAAGCAATGTGGATATCGCGGCAGTCATCGAACTCAGCCAAACCGGAGACAAGGCGGCCTATGCCAGGTTGGTAGAACACTATCAGGCGCCATTGTTCGCGTTCCTAGGGCGTTTCGGCGTGAACCAGGCGCAGGCCGAGGAAATCGCCCAGGAAGTGTTCGTGCGGGCCTGGCAGCACCTTGACCAGTTCGACGCACGGCGTGCGGCTTTCTCCACCTGGCTGTTCACCTTCGCCCGCAACCTGGCGATCAACGAGCTGCAACGCGCCTCCACGCGAAACGAGAGCGCTGACGACGAGGCGCTGTTGCAGGCCCGTTGTGAACAACCACAACCACTTGGGGAATTGCTGGACAAGGAACGACAACGCCTGTTGCAGGCTGCGCTGCGCCAACTGCCCCTGGCCGACCGCAGCGTACTGGCCCTGGTCTATCTGAGCGATTTGGATCTGGCCGCCATTGCGCGAATCGAAGGTTGCAGCGTCGGCGCGGTCAAGACGCGTTTGCACCGGGCCCGCCACAAACTCAGACAACTCATGGGGACAGGCAATGACTGATCCATTGGACGAATTGCTACAGGCACCCGGCCTTCGGGTTCCGCAAGACTTCACAGACAAAGTGATGGCGCGTGTCGAGGCTGTGCCCGGCCCTGAACCGCACACTCAGCATCAGGCGAGCGCGCTTTCGGTCTCGATCCAGTGGCTCGCCCTGCTTGGCGGGATATTGGCCGGAGCGGTGCAGTTGCTCACATTTATGTTTGGTATCTGGTTCGCGACAAGCGCGGGCTGACAAGGAGAAAAGACGATGAACAGTGTTCCACGCAAACCCGGACTCGCCCTGGGCATGTCGCTGCTGCTGCCCGGTTTCGGCCAGCTGTACAACGGTCAGGTCAACCGGGCCATCTGGCTGTTTCTGACTTTCAACCTGCTCAGTGTGCCGGGAATGATCCTGATCGCCTTGTATCTGCCGAGCGGCATGATGGTGCCGGCACTGTTCCTGAGCCTGCTGGTCACGCTGGGACTGTGGATCTTCGGCATGTTCGACGCCTGGCGCGGCGCACGCCGATGCAAGGAATATGTGCCTGCGCCGTGGCAGACCAGCGGTCTGTACACCCTGGTGTTTCTGTTGTGCAACGGCCTGGTGCTGACAGCCACCTTCGGCTATGTGCGCGCCCATCAGGTAGAAAGCTTCCACATTCCCAGCGCCAGTATGCAACCAGGTATTCTCCAGGGCGACATCCTGTTTGCCGACATGCGTTACAACTGCCCCGGCTGCCGGCGTGCGGTAAAACGTGGTGACGTGGCAATATTCACCTATCCAAACGACCGTACCAAGTACTACATCAAGCGCATCATCGGCCTGCCGGGCGACCGTGTCCGTATCCGTGGCCGAGATTATTAAGATCAACGATGAGAGCCTGACCCGCCGAACTGCCGATGCCGACGGAGTGAGCACCGAAGGCTACGACAATCATCAGTGGCTGGTGAACTGGGGGGAGCAGGACGCAGCGCCCTTCGATCTGTTGGTGCCACCCGGCCGGGTGTTCGTGCTCGGCGACAATCGCGCGCAAACGGTCGATTCACGTAACTTCGGTACTGTCCCCATGCAGGATGTGGTCGGCCGCGCCCGCCAGATCTGGTCCTCCTATTCAGGCAGCAGCGGGATCCGCTGGGAGCGATTCGGCAAAGTGGTTCGGTAAGCCACAGCGGTTTGTTAGATACCCGCATGAGCATCGAAGAGATACCGAACCACAAAGCCATATCGGCCAGGCTTGCCGTAGGGCGAGGCAAGGGATTTAAGCTCAATTTCATGATAGGCCTCGTCTAAATGTATGGTTTATATAGGACACTACACTAGGCTCAAGGAGATCGCGCAGGCCGGTGCGGTGAGATTGATCCAGCGATTCGGCAGTGCGCTCAATTTGAACGTGTATTTCGGCAGTGTCTACATCGAAACAAAATACGGCAAAACACGGTTCAACCTAAAAAGATCAGTTGGACAGCGTGATTCACCCAGTAGGTGACCATAACCATCGAAGCGATTTTCATTATAATCAAACACCTGCTATCAGAATGGAGCGGTCAACTGATTTTTTTAGGTTCAACGTACCATCGCCCCGAGTCAGTAGGAACTAGCGGACCTGGTGCATACCCTCAGCCACCGGGCCATGACCCCGGATCAAGTCCGGGGCCGGCTCTGGGGGCAGCGCCTGAAACACGTGTTCAACATCGACCGCTCCTGTGCATCCATGCACCACTTCTCTGGCTCACCTGATGACGAAAGGTGCATCACCGTCATCACCCGAGTTGCTGCCGGCAACGCGGGCCTCACCAGATGCAGGCTGGATTGCATAGCGCTGGGTTTTCACACTTCTCTACACGGCACGGCAACAGAAGGAAAGGTTGCCTGAACCAAACCGGAAGGCCAGGGAGGTAGTGGAAGAGGGCGGTTTCAGGTTGAAGAGTGGGATGGATAACTGTGAAGGTAAATTGAAGAATTCAGGATTATCCATTGTTTTCGGGCTGGCAGAAGAAGCAACATATGATTGGGATGGTAAGAAGTGTGCTTTTACTCAGGCAAATAAAGAAGATATTCACTACGGTAATGAGACTTATTCGTGATCTATGATTATCGAGCTCTTCTCAACAGTTTGATATGGTCAAGAATGAGAGAAAACTGTAATAAATTAAAGAAGAGAATCTATGTATCAGCAAAGGGCATTGTCGCAATATTGCGCAAATAACATTCTTGATATCCCAAAATCCCTCTTTAACATACGCGATGTCACACCCATGCTATTCGACAATGAATCATCGATTTTCTATAAAGACTTAGAGAGCGATCTGATTAATATCGAGTTTCATACTCAAGCACCTTGTATTGTGTATATCAAGGCTGGGAAAGAAGTTATTACGACATGTAATAACGAATCATTCGAGATAGGTCCTGGTGAGGCAATATTCTTGCCAAAGGGGCTCAATTTGTATTCGGATTATGTGCATGAAGAAAAAGGCTTAAATGCATATTTATTGTTCTTTGGCCCGGACGTCCTGTCCAAGTTCTTATCAACTGGACCCATACAGTCATCCTCATTATCAAGTGAAGAGGCCATTTTTAAGATGGGAGTGGGTCGTGTTATCAAGTATTACTTCGAATCTTTGTATTCAGTATATGGCTCTTTAAATAACTCATCACATCTATTACAACTTAAGCTCTTGGAACTTTTGCATTTGCTTGATATTCATGATGATGGAACTCTGAGAAAAAGTCTCCTGGCTGTTCAAAGAGGTGGCGCTAAACGAAATATTAAGCGTTTGATGGATCAATTTGCAGTTTCTAGCATTAGCGCAAAAGAATTGGCAGCCCTATCTGGGCGCAGTGTTTCTTCATTTAATAGAGAATTTAAAGCTCTTTTTGGCACAACACCAAAACAATTGTTGATTGAACGGCGCATGAGCCATGCGCATTCACTGCTGACAAATCAATGGTCCGTAACCGCAGCTGCCACAGAAGCCGGATACAGTAATGTATCGCACTTTATTGCGGCGTTTAAGAGACAGTACGGGAAGACACCGCATCAGATAAAGCTAAAAAATTGATTAGAAAACCGTATTTTTGACTATTTCTTGGTAGTAGGATTACTTTTTAGCAAGTACTGTATCTCCTCATATGACCGACAGGAGATAGAAATGAGTAAGAAAGTTATTATTGAGTCAACGGTTAGAGAAGGTATCTTGGATAACCTGTTACCTTTTCTAGAAAAGAATTTACCAACAGTTCGTGGCTTTGTGGGTTGCTTGGATGTGACGATTTTTATAGACAAGGAGTCCAGGAAGATGATCTTTGATGAGGAATGGTTATCAATTGATGATCATCAGAAATATATAAATGCCATTTCGAACAATGGAGTAATGGGTGAGTTAGCCTCATTTCTTGAGGCTCCGCCTGAAATTAAATACCTAGATCGCTTAGATATCTGATATGTATTACCTTCGAGCCAGAATGAAAACAGAAACAAAACTGTCTAGCAGATGTATCAGTTATCGTGCATACTGAGTTGAAGGCCGACATTAGGCCTTTTCTATGAAATTATCCGACACCGTACGTAAGACATTTCCAGAATGTTGTTCAAGGTGAATCCTCCTCTACGTAATAGTGACTGATCAGGTGCGCGACATACAATGTCATTTTGAAATCATAAACTTGTGATGCGGGCGGTCCCTCTAGACGGAATGGTTAGAGTGGAGTATTTTTTCGCGCAACGAAAGCATAGTTATGCTTGTGGACAATATTGCCCGCATTATTTAGCCCATCTATCTTTGTTTCTTCTAGGTATGCAACATGAAGTCCTGACAAAAGATGATTTAGTTTGTCATTGTCAACCGACCACACGAAGTAATCACGGACTTTCCAGTCGTCAGCCCCGAAGAAGTGTCCGGCGATCACGCCGCCAGGTTTGATTGCATCAATTAGCCTCTTCCATAAATCATGAAATATATCTTCCGGCAAAAACGGGAAAAAGAGACTGGCGTTAATAATGTCGTACTCAGAAAGCGGTAGATCTTCAGCCGGTCCTTCGACGAATTTTATTTTTGGGTCGATAGTTGCTGCTTGCGAAACAGTTCGTGACAGGTCATTTGCCGTAACAGAGAAACCAAGGTGCGCGAAAAACAAGGAGTCTCTTCCGTTCCCGCAACCCAGGTCAAGGCACTGAACAACATCTTTTCCAAGAAAATACTCACTAGCTGACTTGGCAGTTTCGTGTGGAGTCGAAGGCGCTGTCCTAATGAAGGTTGTCCAGTCCATGCTAATTGATCTCAAGGTAAACCCCTGGCTATGCTGGAGGGGCTCGCATAGGTTTGACCGAGGCATCGGTCTGAATATCCTTCAAATTTCGACAAAGAAAAGAGAAGGAAAGGTCTATCTCAGGCTACAAAATCTTATCCCACACAAGGTGGGACTGCAAATAGCATGCGGTATTTATACCCAAGGAGCGTTAGAAACTGCTATATGTCCAGTTGCGTAAGCTGTTTGGAGAAATGGTGCATGAGTTGGCGAGCAGAAAATGCGCAGAAATAATGGAGGGTCATATGATGCGCGATGTAACTATCCGAGCAGTAGGCCATCAGATACTGCATCCAGAAGGCGGCTCCTTCGATAGACGACAGGTTTTGAGAATAGTGAGAGACTGCGCTAACGGTACGATCGCGGTTTCACCATAAACACCGTACGTGCCATTCACGTTGTAGCGTGATTCACCCGGTTCCTGATATCGATCACATTGCTTCTGTTGCTCAGGTTGAGGCAGAAGCTATTCTCTTTGACGTTATCATAAGCAGAACCGGAGGGGATCAGGACGATGTGTCAGCCTGTCAAAATACCACTCATTGCATATTGCACCGCCTTTTGCACGTGGAAGGCCTTGGTATCGAACAGCCTGATCGGGGTGTCGGCTTGCGCGATCAACATCCCGATTTCCGTACAGCCAAGAATAATACCCTCTGCACCTTTCACGGCCAGGTCGTCCGCGATTCGCAGATAATGCTTCCTGGAATCGGGCTCAATCTTTCCAAGGCAAAGCGCTTTATGGATCGCCTTGTGGACGATTTGTCGGTCATCTTTGCCTGGGATCAGCACCCGCAGTCCAAACCTGCCCGCCAGCCTTAAGGCTGAATGCCCATTTTGGAAGATGCAAGAATCTTAGCCGGGTCTCCTGTACGCTCAGCCTTGGCTGGCAGCGCTCTCCTGGCCAAGCATTTTCGCCGTTACCAGCACAATGCCCTTCGCGGTCACGCGGAAACGCTCCGAATCGGCGGCTGAGTCCTCCCCGATGATGGTGCCGGGAGGTATCTGGCAGCCACGGTCGATAACCGCCCGGCGGATGCGGCTGTAGCGCCCGACCTCGACATCGGGCAGCAGAATAGATCTTTCTATACGGCCGTAGGAATGCACCCTGACGCTCGAAAAGAGTAGCGAATCCACAACCTCAGAACCCGAAATTACACAGCCTGCAGAGACCACCGAATCCAATGCCTTGCCGGTACGATTAACGTCTCGAAACACGAACTTGACCGATGGTAGCTGACGGTTAAAGGTGCGGATTGGCCAGTCAAGATCATACAGGTTTAGTTCTGGATCGACGGCTACCAGCTCCATATTCGCTTCCCAGAACGCATCCAAGGTGCCGACATCCCGCCAGTAAGGTTGCCTGCCAGTTTCGGGGTCCAGGAACGGATAAGCGAACACCTGGCGTTCACTGATGATCGATGGGATGATGTCTTTACCGAAATCATGGCTGGACATCTTGTTCGCTGCATCTGCTTGCAACTTTCTGATCAGAAAATCAGTATTGAAGACATAGTTGCCCATCGAGGCCAGCGCAATATCGCGGGATCCCGGCATAGGCTGGGGATCGGCGGGTTTCTCATCGAAGCTGAGCACCCGAAGATCGTCCGCTACACTCATCACACCAAAGCCCTTGGCCTCTTCGAGTGACACACCGACGCAGGCAACGGTCATTTCGGCACCACACTGTTTATGATGTACGAGCAGAGCGCCATAATCCATTTTGTAGATTTGATCGCCAGCCAGCACCAGCACATACTCGGGCATGAGGGTGCGCACGAGGTCCAGATTCTGGTAGACCGCATCGGCTGTGCCCATGAACCAATCGCCAGTGGTGCGCTGCGAGGCCGGAAGGATCTCGATAAACTCCCCAAGATCGCGCTGGAAGAAGCTCCAGGCGTCGACCAAGTGCTGGATCAACGAGTGGGATTTGTATTGGGTAAGCACGCC
>JARRQD010000248.1:0-11664 GCA_037382205.1 Candidatus Thiodiazotropha sp. | reverse complement strand
CCTCGAAAAAGTCCTCTTCGAGTGACTGATGCTGATTGAGAAGTGCTCTGAGCTGTTTGATATTCGCACCTTGAAAAGGTTTTTGATCAAAGGGATCCAGTGGGCGTTTGCGGCTTTTTGCCGCTGGAAAGATCATCAGCAGATACTGGACCTCATCCGTAGAAAAGCTAAAACAGGGGATGGTTTCCTGGCTGCCATCACTAAAGCTCAGATGGCGCTGTTTTTCCTGCCAGGGGATGTGCAGGTCGCTTAATGCGAACAGCACTTCTTCAGGGGTATCCGCCTGCAGGTGGAGCTCGATATGGCTATTATCGTCGGCCGTTCCCTGTAGTACAGCTCCAACCAGCAAGGGTTGGAATTGATGCAGTGCCTGCATCGCATCCAGTGCATTTTCACGTAGTTGAGAGAGGGCGTGGTGTTGTTTATCGCCCAGCACTAAGCGCTGCTGCTCTTTCAGGGCTTGTTCAATCTCTTCCCGGCTTGGCATCAGTTGCTGTCGGGTTATGCCATATTTTGCAGCCGCCTTACGGCGGGCATAGGCCAGGTTGTCTGTGCGCAGTTCGGTTAGGATGCGTGCTGCTTCGTAAGCGATGCGTCTTTGTAGTGATCGTTTTCCGCTGCTCATAAGGGTCTGTCAATCGATCGGCTTTGCCGGCACCGTCCTTTCGGACTGGATTGTGGCACTATTTTCGGAGCCTGTTAACTGTCAATTGACTGATCTACCACTCTCAGTCGCTTGTCCGATAAACTTAGGCCATCGTTTTCTCGATTAATTCACTTTCAGCAGGCTTTTGTATATAGTTTTTTCGCGATGCCTGTTTTCAAGGGCTAGCTAAGCCCGGAAATGAAACACTTTGTCGGTTTTAGTGGGTTCTCGACATTTAAAATGGATCCTCAATAGCGTTGACACTGCCTTCGTTTTGCTCGCGAGTGGTGGTGCTGTTGAGATCGTACTTGGGTGGTTTGGGCGCCTTGTCGACTTCAAATACTTCAAAGATCGTATTTGGGTGGCCCACATTCACCGGTTCGCCGGTCTCAGAATCGATCCTCATGGTGAGCATGCCGGAGGGCATTTGTGGCAGCTTCTCTTCAATCCCATTGAGTGCTACCCGCATAAAGTCGATCCATGCGGGCAGTGCGGCCCGCCCACCAACTTCGCCTCTGCCTAGGGGGGAGACATCATCGAATCCAATCCATGTGGTGGTGACCAGATAGTAGTTGAAGCCGTTGAACCAGGCATCTTTCTGGTCGTTGGTGGTGCCGGTTTTTCCCGCGATGTCTTTACGGCCAAGTGCTCTTGCCTTGCGTGCTGTTCCATGTTGAACCACATCCCTTAACATAGAGTGCATAAGGTATTGGTTTTGTTCTGTGATCGCCCGTTGAGCACAATGAGGGACGGGTGGAAGTTCCTCTTCACTCTGATCCGGCAGAGATGCCAATGCTTGGCGCGCTTCAGTGGCTTCCTCCGCGGCTTTTTTCATGGTCTCGTCACACACCTGTAGAGGGTTGGCTTGGTAGAGTACTTCCCCCTGATCATCGCGGATGGTATCAATGATGTGCGAAGAGACATAGTAGCCGCCATTGGCAAAAACACTAAAGCCCTCGGCCATCGCCAGTGGTGTGACCGCACCACTACCCAGAGCCAGTGAGAGGTCATGGGGTAATTGGTTTATGTCGAATCCGAAGCGGCTTGCATAGTTGACCGCATGTTTGATTCCCATTCTTCGCAATAGGCGGATGGAGACCAGATTGCGAGAGTGGGTCAGGGCGTATCTTAGTCGGGTGGGGCCGAAAAACTTGCCGCTGTAGTTTTCCGGTCGCCATGCCGCCTCAAGCCCCTCATCATCAAAGACAACCGGTGCATCATTGATGATGCTGGCTGGATTGAAGCCAGCGTCAAGAGCGGCGGAATAGATAAAGGCTTTGAAGCCGGAACCGGGTTGACGCTTGGCTTGGGTCACCCGGTTGAATTTACTCAGATAGAAGTCATAGCCACCGACCAGAGCTTTGATTGAGCCATCGTTCGGCGACTCTGATACTAATGCGCCAGAGACTTTTGGAATCTGAGCGAGTCGCCAGAAGGCGCTACCTTTCTCATCTCTGTCGCTGAAGAGATAGATCAGGTCGCCAGGTTTGACGATTTCATCAGCCTGCTTAGGCTCGGGCTTTTTTCGCTCGCTGTCGATGTAAGCGCTGGCCCAGGATAGTCCGCGCCAATCGATGATTAGTTCCTCGTTATTGCTTGTTAGAACTGTGATAGACTTCTCGTTTAGAGCGATTACCATCGCCTTTTCTAGGTCGGCAGCACTGGGGATGCCGGTTATTATCTCTATCAGCTCAGCCTTGTCTGCTTCTTCGCTGAGCTCATGGTGACCTGCAGGTCCTCGGTACCCATGTCGTTTGTCATACGCCTGAATAGCGTTTCGTAAAGCATGGTTTGCAGCTTCCTGGAGGTGGCTTTCGATAGTGGTTGTGATGGTGTAGCCGCTGGTATAGGCTTCTTGCCCAAAGCGTGAAACGGCTTCAGCTCTTGCCATTTCAGCAACATAGGGGGCTTCGATCTCGCTTGGCGCGGTATGTAGCTCAGCGGTGTTCGGCATTGCTTTGGCGGCATCAAACTCAGCCTGGCTGATATAGTTCAACTCCAACATCCGGCCAAGGACATAGTTTCTGCGGATCAGTGCTCGCTGCGGATTGGAGATGGGGTTTAACCGTGACGGCGCCTTGGGTAGGCTGGCAATCATTGCGATTTCAGAAAGCTCAAGTTTTTCCACTGGTCTGCCGTAATAGACTAAAGCAGCGGCACCGATACCGTATGAACGGTGACCGAGATAGATTTTGTTCAGGTAGAGCTCGAGTATCTCCTCTTTGGATAACAAGCGCTCTATCTTGAAGGAGAGAAATATCTCATTGAGTTTGCGAGTGTAGGTCTTCTCACTACTGAGGAAAAAGTTCCTCGCGACCTGCATCGTGATGGTACTGCCTCCTTGCCGTCTTTCGCCGGTAAGGAGTAGCTGTACAGCTGCACGAATGATGCCGTGATAGTCCACACCAGGGTGTTGGAAAAAGCGATCGTCTTCGGCAGCTAGAAAAGCTTGTATCAAGCGAGGTGGAATTTCGTCATAGCCAAGGGGCTCACGGCGTTTTTCACCAAACTCGGCGATTAGCCGCTGGTCGCTGCTGTAGATACGTAGGGGAACCTGCAGACGAACATCCTTGAGAGTTTCAATGGATGGTAGCTTGGGTTCAAGATAGAGATAGGCGCCATACAGGCTGCAGGCACCTATCACGGATAGGCCGAATAAGAAGTAAACGAGGTATCTTAAGAGTCTGTAAAACGACTTCATGCACTGGTTCACAGAATTAGTTGATCCGGGGAGACCAGAATGGTCCCATGCGAAGTCGCATAGTTTAGCAAATAAAGTGCGAGCTTTTTGAGCTCTTTTGTGAAAAAATATCTTCACAAAAAAATCATTTGCTGCTATATAGTTACTTACTCTAGTTAAAGAGAATCCTAGTTAAGTTCTGCGGCATAAGGATCGTTTGGGTAAACCGCATGTCACTATTCGGAAGAAAAAAGCCGCCTTTGATCGGCATCGACATAAGCTCTACAGCTGTCAAGCTACTGGAGTTGTCACAAGCCACTGGGCGCACCGGTTCGACTTATCGCGTCGAGGCCTATGGCGTGGAGCCGCTCCCCGGAAATGCTGTCGTGGAGAAGAATATTGCTGAAGTCGATGCTGTTGGCGAAGCAATACGAACAGCAGTCAGGCGATCGGGGTCCAAGGCCAAACATGCTGCTGTCGCTGTTTCAGGTTCTGCCGTTATCACTAAGGTGATATCGATGCCTGCCTCACTCTCTGACCAGGAGTTGGAGAGTCAGATTCAACTGGAGGCTGACCAATATATCCCCTATCCCCTGGAAGAGGTGAACCTTGATTTCGAGGTAATCGGCCCTTCTGATAAGAACCCGGAACTGGTGGATGTTTTGTTGGCGGCCTCGCGCAGCGAGAATGTCGATGATCGGGTAGAAGCGCTGGATATCGCTGGGCTGACGGCCAACATCGTGGATGTAGAAGCCTACGCCATGGAGAATGCCTGCTCCCAGCTTCTTGATCAGCTACCGGAGCATGGTGAAGACCAGACCATCGCGATTGCGGATATTGGTGCCACTACGACCACCTTGAATGTGCTGCACAATAATAAGATCATCTATACCCGCGAACAGAATTTCGGTGGTCGTCAACTGACCGAAGAGATACAGCGCCGCTACGGCCTCTCCATCGAAGAGGCCGGTATGGCGAAACGCCAGGGTGGTCTACCTGATAACTACGTACCTGAAGTGCTTGAGCCTTTTAAAGAAGCGATGGCGCAACAGGTCAGCCGCTCGCTACAGTTCTTCTTCTCCTCCAGTGCCTATAACAGTGTTGATCACATCATCCTGGCCGGCGGCAGTTCGTCCATACCGGGCATCGACGATCTGGTTGAGGAGAAATTGGGAACCCCGGCATCGGTGGCAAATCCATTTGCCAATATGTCGGTTTCATCCAGGGTAAAGCCCCAGGCCTTGAGTGCTGACGCACCTGCCTTGATGATTGCCTGTGGTCTCGCACTGAGGAGTTTTGACTGATGGCGCGCATTAACTTACTCCCCTGGCGGGAAGCTGAACGAAAAGAGCGCCAAAAAGAGTTTGGGATGATGGTGCTGGCAGGGGCGGTGCTTGCTGCGTTCGCCGTGTATGGCGTGAACAGTATCATCCAGTCTCAAATTGAGGCACAAAATCAGCGTAATAACTTCCTTAAGAGTGAGATCAAAAAGGTTGAGAAACAGATCAGTGAAATACGTGATCTGGACAAGACCAAGCAGAATCTACTGGCGAGAATGAACATCATCCAGGAGCTGCAGAGTAGTCGACCACAGATTGTGCATCTGTTCGATGAGGTGGTGAGCACCCTGCCGATGGGGGTCTATCTCGACAAGATTGACCAGATGGGTAGTAAGGTGACCTTCGAAGGACAGGCCCAATCCAACGCACGGGTATCCTCGATGATGCGCAATATCGATAACTCGGAGTGGCTGGATAATCCGACGCTGGACTTTATCGAAAGCAAAGAGAAGACAGGTACTGGGTACAGTCATTTCAAGCTAACGGTTAAGCAGACCTCCCAAAATGAGGAGGCTGAAGAATGAATTTGGAAGATCTCAACGAACTGGATTTTAGCAATGTCGGCATATGGCCAATGCCGGTCAAGATTGTGGTGGTCGCGCTGGTTGCCATCCTGGTTATGGCTGCAGGCTACTATTTGATTATTGAGGATCAGCTTAGCCAACTGGACCAGGTTGAGCGAAGTGAGTTGGATCTGCGCAAAACGTTCGAGTCCAAGCAGGCCAAAGCCTCCAATCTGGATGCCTACCGACAGCAACTGGAAGAGATGAAACAGTCATTTGGTACCATGCTGCGGCAACTTCCCGATAAGACCGAAGTGGCTGAGCTATTGGTTGATGTGTCACAGACTGGTCTGGCCTCCGGTTTGGAGTTTGAGCTTTTCAAGCCTCAGGAAGAGTTACCTAAGGATTTTTATGCTGAACTGCCGATACAGATCGTTGTGAAAGGTGAATATCATGAGTTTGGCGATTTTATCAGTGGCTTGGCTGCACTGCCTCGTATCGTCACCATCCATGACATCAAGATCCAACGGGGAGATTCAGAAGATGCAGCTGGAAAATTGAAGTTGGAAGCTACTGCCAAAACCTACCGCTATCTCGATGAAGAGGAAGGAGAGTGAGTGTGAGTATTGTGCAGCATAAATACCGACTGCTGGTTTCTATCCTGCCACTATTGATTCTGGTTGGTTGTGCGAATCCAAAAAAGCAGCCCCTCCAGCGCGCATAGAGCCGCTGCCGGAGATTAAACAGGTTGAGACATTTCTATATGTTGCTGCTGGACGACGCAATCCGTTCATCGATATGTCGGGTGAAGAGACTGAGACCGCCAGTGTTGCAGGGAACGGGTTAACTCCAGATTTCAATCGTCGCAAAGAGGAACTGGAGAGCTTTCCGCTTGATGCAATACGCATGGTGGGAACACTGGAACAGGCCGGCGTGGCTTGGGGGTTGGTCAAAACCCAAGAGGGGACGGTTCATAAGGTAAAGTCTGGCAACTACATGGGCCAGAATCATGGCCGAATCATGCTGATAACTGAAGACAGAATCGAATTGAACGAGATTGTCCAGGATGGTTCTGGTGGTTACATTGAGCGTCAGGCTTCGCTAGCGTTGGCGGAATAGTCATGAGGATTTCGAGATGAGGGGTTTGCCAATGGCACTCAGACACTGTGGGATGGATCAATCTAGGCTGGTTCGCGCATTCGCGCATAGAGTCTTTGGATTGGCATTGCTGATGATATTTTTGGGCTTGCCAGTTACCGCGGTTGCTGGGCCTGCTCTGCAATCCATAGACTTTTCCGCGCTACCTGGAGACAGGGTTCAAATCGCGTTGGAGATGTCTGAGCCAGTTAGCGAGCCAGCCAGCTTTGTCACTGAAAATCCGGCGCGTATCTCATTCGATTTTTCTGGTGTGAGTAGCGCGCTTGGCTACAAAACCAAACTTATTGGTGTTGGGCCGGCGCACAGTATCACGGCTCTGGAAGCTGGCAGCAGAACCCGGCTGGTGATCAACCTCTCTTCGATGGTGGGTTACAAGACAGAAGTTGCCGATTCCACCGTTTTGATCACGCTGGATGTTAGTAATCAGGGTATCGGCTCTAGCGCCAGTATGTCTCAGGAGTCCGTGACTTCGAGTCTTGCTGTTGAAGAGGAGCTGGAATCAACCGCCTCAACCAGTGGCGGTAGCTATGACATAGCGAACGTGGATTTTCGCCGTGGTGAGGCAGGCGAAGGTCGCGTATTGGTTACCCTGGGGAATCCTTCCATTCCTGTGGATGTACGTGAGGAGGGTGGCAAGATTGTCATGGAAGTCTTCAAGGCCACAATTGACAATGCTCTGCTGCAGTCTCTCGATGTGATGGATTTCGCTACACCGGTCAGTAAGATTGAAACCAAGCCGGTGGGTGAGAATGTGATCATCGAGATCACTGCGACCGGCGAATATGACTATCTTGCCTATCAGGCGAATGAGGTGTTTGCCGTTGAAGTACGCTCACTCACTAAACGGGAGAAAGAGGAGCTGCTGAAGGAGCGGTTGGTCTTTACCGGTGACAGATTGTCACTCAACTTCCAGGATATCGAGGTCCGCGCGGTACTGCAGCTACTCGCCGATTTTACAGGGCTGAATCTGGTTACGAGTGATACCGTTGATGGGCGGATCACCCTGAGATTGAAAAATGTGCCCTGGGATCAGGCGCTTGATATCATTCTCAAGTCTAAAGGTCTGACCAAGCGTCAGATCGATAATGTGATCATGGTGGCACCGACTGAAGAGGTGGCAGCAAGAGAGCAGCTGGAGCTTGAATCCCAGCAGAAGATTGAAGAGCTGGCACCGTTACGCTCAGACTTTATCCAGGTTAACTACGCCAAGGCCGAGGATCTGGCTGAGCTTCTGAAATCAGAAGAGAATCGCCTGCTGTCCGAGCGTGGTAATGTGACGGTGGATGTCAGAACTAACACCCTGCTGATCCAGGATACGACAGCGAAACTTGAGGACATACGTCGGCTCTTGCAAAAGCTGGATATTCCGGTTCGACAGGTACTCATCGAATCACGAATCGTGATTGCCAACAACGATTTTGCCAAAGATCTCGGTGTACGCTTTGGCACCAATTTCGATGGCTCATTTGATGATAACTTCACTCTGACAGCCGGCGGAATGCCTGGTCATATAGACAACTCATTCGGCATTGCGCCAGGTATTGAAAACAATGGTGATGCTCCTCCTGATAGGGATCGTGAGGCGCTGATGGTCAACTTGCCGGCCAATAACCCATCCGGTGCCCTCAATTTGCTGGTCGGTAAAGTCGGCAGCTATCTCCTGCAGCTAGAGCTCTCGGCAATGCAGACTGAAGGTCGGGGTGAGCTGATCTCGAGCCCAAGAGTAATTACATCAGACCAGACTCAGGCGAGCATCAAGCAGGGTGTTGAAATACCTTACCAGCAAGTGTCCGCCAGTGGCGCGACAGTCATCGCCTTCAAAGAGGCGCTGCTGAAACTTGATGTAACCCCGCACATCACTCCGGATGACAGAGTCAGAATGGATCTGCTAATCAATAAGGACAATCCAGACTACACTCGCTCGATCCTTGGTGTTCCACCCATCGATACCCGGAAGATTGAAACCACCGTCCTGGTGGATAATGGAGAAACCGTGGTGCTTGGTGGTGTGTTTGAAAGAAACAAAACCAAGAGTTCGGAAAAGGTTCCGTTCTTTGGCGATATCCCTTATGCAGGGGTGCTGTTCAGACGTAATGAACAGGTTGATGACAACAATGAGCTGCTGATTTTCGTAACCCCGAAAATCCTTAAGGATACCCTTACTGTTCGATAACAGGCAGGCCCACTCGAATCAGCAAAGGCGCGCTCTATGAGTGCGCCTTTTTTGTTGTATAACATGAAGTTAGTGGGGTTAGTGAACGCTTTTATACTGGTTCTGCTGTTAAGATTTAAGAATAAAACTTTTCTGTAGAGCCGAATCTGCTGTATAAACTCAGCTTGACTGTACCGCCACTTCGTCTTATCGATGATAGTATGCAAGCACAAAATATATTTTTAATTGGCCCCATGGGTGCTGGAAAGACCACTGTCGGTCGCCAACTGGCGGACTATTTCCGTAAGGAGTTCATCGACTCTGATCTGGAGATACAACGGCGCACTGGTGTGGATATTCCAACAATTTTTGAGTTTGAGGGAGAGTCAGGTTTTCGCCAGCGCGAACAGGAAGTGATTGAAGAACTGACCAAGCGGGATGAGGTGGTCTTGGCTACCGGCGGTGGTGCCGTGATCAGGGAAGCGAACCGAAAAGTACTCTCATCCCGGGGCGTGGTAATCTATCTGCATTGCACGGTGCAGCAGCAGTATGATCGAACTCATCGGGATAAGAATCGACCGTTGCTACAGACCGAGAACCCCATGGCAAAACTGAAATCACTGATGGCTGAGCGTGATCCGCTCTATCGTCAGACTGCAGACCTGTTGATCAGTACTGAAGGTAGGAATACCCAAGCCGTGGTACAGGATATTCGCAAGCAGCTTGCTTTACTAAATTCGTAGGATAGATGACTTGAGTAATTATGAACAACGATTGGATGTGGATTTAGGCGACCGCAGCTATCCGATTTACATCGGCCAAGGGGTGCATGCGCAGGCCAATCACTATCAAGAAGCCATCCCAGGGCGTCAGGTGATGGTGGTGAGTAATGAGACAGTCGCCCCGCTCTACCTGGAGAAAACATTGACGGCTTTGCAGGGATACGAGGTAGCCAGTTGTATCCTACCGGATGGTGAGCAGTACAAAACACTGGAGATGGTAGAGCGGATCTACAGTGCAATGCTCGAACACCGTTTTACCCGACAATCGACACTGGTTGCACTGGGTGGCGGCGTGATTGGTGATATGACTGGTTTTGCTGCAGCGACCTATCAGCGGGGCGTGCATTTCATTCAGGTGCCCACCACACTGTTGGCCCAGGTGGATTCATCCGTAGGTGGTAAGACCGGTGTCAATCACCCATTGGGTAAAAACATGATTGGTGCTTTTTATCAGCCACGACTTGTGCTGGCGGATACCGCAACCCTAAAAACCTTGGATGACAGGCAGTTTTCCTCCGGCCTGGCCGAGGTCATCAAATATGGCCTGATTGTGGATGAAACCTTCTTCAGTTGGCTTGAAGCAAATATGGATGGCCTGCTGGCCCGGGTCCCTGAGTTATTGGCCTATGCTATTCAGGTATCTTGTCGCTGCAAGGCGGAAGTGGTTGAAGCCGATGAAAAAGAGGCCGGTCAAAGAGCCTTGCTCAATCTAGGCCATACTTTTGGCCATGCGATTGAAACCGGTATGGGTTACGGTGAATGGTTGCATGGCGAGGCGGTTGGTACAGGCATCTGTATGGCGGCCGATCTCTCCCATCGTTTGGGGTGGCTTTCGGCTCAGGATTTCGAACGTACCATAAAATTAATTGAACGCGCTAAACTGCCGATTACGCCGCCAAAAGCCATTACCCCTGAGCGCTTTGTTGAGCTGATGGCGGTTGATAAAAAGGTTAAGGATGGCAAGTTGAGACTTGTTCTGTTGAAAAAAATCGGCCAGTCTTTGGTTACAGATGATTTTGATCCAAATAAACTTGAGCAAACATTACAGCACTATGCTCACTGATCGCATCGAAACCGGGAACGATAGTGTCTGAAAGCAATGAGTTCTTTTCGACCCCTGAAGTCACAGCTCACCTCGATCTGATACGTCACCTGATCGAGAATAGTGAGTTGGTGCCACTGATCCGGGGTGCGGAAGGCAGTGGTAAATCCCTACTGGCTTCACGTCTGCAGCAGACGGCGCCTGAAAGTTGGGTTGTCTGCCACTTCTCTGCTGAGGCGACACTGCAGCCGGAGCGCCTACTTGCCTTTATCGCCCGTTGCATTGGATTGCCTGATATTGCCAGTGATCTGATGCTGCGCCTGGTGGATCGGTTTGAGGTATTAAGAAAGCGGGGCAAGACTCCGGTGCTGTTGGTCGATGATGCGCAGATGTTGCCACCTACCAGTCTGATCACTCTATTGAGACTGTTTGAGCGGCAGCTCGAAGGTGATCGACTGGTGAGCATCGTATTGTTCGCTGATGAGCAGATCGATCTGTTACTCTCCACGCCACAGCTTCAGGTGATGACCCCCCAATCGATTCAGGCCATTGATATGCCGCTATTGACACGGCAGGAAGCAACAGGCTTTATGGGGTACTTGCTGAGACATGAGGGGTTGTCGGAGAGTTTTGCTCTGGATGAAAGTAAGCTGGGTCGTTTGTATAAGGAGTCTGGTGGAGTTCCTGGACTGTTGGCCAATGGGATTCTGAATGAGGTGGGGATACAGGGAGAGGCAAAGCCGGCGCTATTAAGTGGCTACAGAAAACAACTGCTGCTGATCGGTGCGCCGGCCATGTTGATCATCGTATTGCTACTGCTGTTTCAGGGACCGATCAATGCACTGTTTGAACCATCAGTTCAGGCCGTGTCGAAACCGTCAAGAGTGGCCGATGCTGAGGCGATCACTCTGCCACCACCCGCTGCCGGTGAAAACGATCCTGCAGCGGCCCCTAGTGGGACAATTGAAGCACCAAAAACCACTGAAAATCAATCGCCAGCTTCGGCTAATGATGCAGAACAGAGTGCTCAGTCAGAAGATTCGTCATTGGACGAGGCGATCCAGGCTCCAATGGTTACTGATGGTGAAGAGCAGGTAACTGTTGTTGATCCGGTCTCCATGGACTACTCGGGTGAATCACCTTTAGAGAAGCAGCAAGCTGTTGCTGAGACACCTGTTGATCAAATGCCCGTGTTGGAAACGGCTGATGTTGAGAATACGACTGAAAGGGTTACTCAACAGACCGAGCCAGTCGCGGTCAGTGGTCCACAGGCAAAGGAAATCATTCCTGAAAAGTTGTCCTCAGTGGGTGAGACGGATCAACTGGCTAATGCGAGTCAGCCTGAAGCGACGGCGGTTGTG
>JARRQD010000247.1:0-5901 GCA_037382205.1 Candidatus Thiodiazotropha sp. | reverse complement strand
CCGGGTACGCATGTCCATCGCCGGGTACCAGGATAAACTGGCGGTCTATGTTGATGAGGAAGGAAAGCTCTTCCTGGTGGAAGGCCCGCTGGCGTCGACGCATATCCTCAAGCCGGAGCAGATGAACCCAACGCTCTTCAAGCTGGTGGCCAATGAGCACTTTTGCCTAAAGCTGGCGGTCGCGCTCGGTATACCCTCGGCCGAGGCAGTGATTCTACGAGTGCCGGAGCCGGTACTGATGGTCAAACGCTTCGACCGCCTCAAACACAACCGCCATGTCAAACGCTTACATGCAGTGGATAGCTGCCAGGCGCTCAATCTCAGCGTCAACCACAAGTATGAACGCAATTTCGGCAGCGGGCGTGATGTCGCCAATATTCGGGACGGCGTCAGTTTCGAGAAACTCTTCTCCATCGCGCCGCTCACCCACGCTCAAGCAGCCACACGCATGGCGCTGATCCGTTGGGCGATCCTGCAATACCTGATCGGCAATAGTGATGCCCATGGCAAAAATGTCTCGTTTCTGGTCGAGCCGGGCGGCCTGCGCGTCGCCCCTGCCTACGACCTAGTTTCGGTGTGTATCTACCCGGATATCGAACACGAATTTGCCATGGCCATCGGTGACAAGTTCAACATGACGAAAGTCCGCGCCTTTGATTGGGCAGACTTTTCCGACCGCTGTGGTATAGAACGCCGCCTTCTGGTGCGTGAGATGAACCGGATGATCAAAGCACTCAGAACCCAACTGCCGACATTACTTTCTCTGCCCAACTACCTTGAGGAAGAACGCACCATGCTGCAGAAGATCTCGGACCTGGCCCTGCAACAGGCTGAGCAACTGGAAATCGATGCGAAAATGATTGCGAAAGTGGTAATTGAATAGTCCGTTTTTTTATTGCATATCTAACGAAAGAAGCGGGCGCGGCCTCAACCAGCTCCAATAAGCGAGTCCAGGTGATCCGCCCACTTCTGTAGCCACTGCCTGCACTCCGCCTCGTACCGGTGCAAATTGTAGGTTCCTTCAATCCCCTTACGTGAATACCCCAATACCGCTTCGGCCACTTCGTTAGTGCATTGCAGGCGTGACAAGCCGGCCCTGACGCTTCTGCGCACATAAACTAGACGCACATAAACTAGACACCCACCTTAATATATGCAACAAACCAGTTATTCATCGCTAATAAAACAATTCCCGTCATAAATCGCTCTGTCACGCCATCCGTTTTCTTCGATATCTACTATATTATGAGTAAAATTGAGATGATTCAGGTTATAAGGTGAGAAACAGACACAATCAACCCTCGATAATTACCGATAGTCTTATAAATGGAAAATTTCAGCCAGCTAAGCTAGGTTAACAACTGCCGGCATGCTGTTAGATTTGGCGTTCTACGGTAGCCTAATTTCTTACAGGCCTTTTTGAGAGAATTGACAGTACCGACCAGCCCCTTAAACTTACTCTCGAAATGTTGCGTCATATGGAGCCACTGTTGTTTGTCAATTTCTAGCCGTTGCAGAATGGGCGGACAATCATTGGGAATAAAGCCTCTTTTGTTCTCCAGAATCGCTCGACCTGTCCAGTCAACCAGTTGCAGATATTCTTTGAGATCAAAGGCTAATCCTTTAGGCATTTTTTCTCTGTCATTCCCGACAAATGGTGACAGGTGCTTTGGTTGATCTGATTGTGAGTTCGATGCATTAGAAGATGACTTCAATTGTTGTATGCGATCTTGAATCGATGTGTAGTCAGAATCCTCCGGCTTCTGCGCCATCCCCGCTCTGATGGGATTCGGGTCAATATAGGCTAGGCAGGCAATCAGCGCTTCATCGTCCAGTAAGGCATGTGATTTATATCTCCCTTCCCAGAAGCGGCCGGTACATTCATCCTCTTTGTTGGCTTGCCGTGCAATCGGCTCATTCAGACAACGCATGAACCAACTGATTGACATTAGGCGCATCCGCCAACAGTCAATCTGTTCACCCAGGGATTGCCGCTCTGCGCGAGAGAGTTTTTCACCTGCTGCAAAGCGCTGAGAGAGCAATGAGCCACTGAACAACCGATGCCAACGCTCAACCACCTCATGTGACTTCCATTGCTTTGCGCACTTTTGATCAATGTACAGCAAAACGTGGAGATGGTTTGACATAATGACATAGCCTGTCAGATCTATTGAGAAAATTTCTGCTAATTCAAACAGTTTGTCGCGTATCCATTCGCGGCGATGTTCAAAACTTTTACCTGTGAATGCATCTTCCCCACAGAGAAAAGCTCGTCTGACACAGCGCGAAATACAGTGATAGTAAGGTGTGGCGTCAAGAGAGATTTGTGCTTTCCTTGGCTTTGGCATGATATCACTCCTTGATATCTGGTCATTTCAACCTAAAAAAATCAGTTGACCGCTCCATTCTGATAGCAGGTGTTTGATTATAATGAAAATCGCTTCGATGGTTATGGTCACCTACTGGGTGAATCACGCGGCCGGAAACTATCGGGTACTCACCGGCATGGGCCAGTGATCTGCTGGCAACCGCCGCCCAGCGCGAACTGACACAGCTTGATGAGAAACTGTTCCTCGAACTGTTCACGCCCCATGCATCCAACCCACGCAAACGTGCTTAACACTGTTCACGGAGACCCTCATGGAATATGTACCGATTTCCCTGGCAACGGCACCCAACCTGACCGATGACACTGCAGCAGTAGTTATCGAGTTCCTGTACGAGTTGATCACAGCAATGGAAAATCACTACTACGCACAGTTACACCAACGCCAACAGATGCTCGAGGAAAATCAACAGCATCCGGACCTATTCGACTTGTTTGAAGATGATGAGTTGCCGAACTTCTAATCAAACAAAGAGAAAAAATCAATGGGGGTCAGATACACTGGAAAAAGTCTTTCAGGTATTGTCGTTGAAGCATTTGGATAATGGCAATCTCACACTTGAACAGATTCGCATAGACAGTACGGTAGAGTTTTCACTCTAACCCGAATGGTACAGTTATTGATGGGGCATAGCCCTACCCTACCATTCATTTGTAGAGTGTAGGGTGGGGCTATGCCCACCTATTTTTTTATATCTCCCAAGTTGACTGATGGATTAACGTTTAAGTAAGTACAATTCTACGCTAGCTCAAAGCACCCCTATACCATGATGCAGCCAAAGCAAGATTGGCTCGGCTATAGCCTCCCCCACCCAGTGTAATAATACGGCCTTCACAAAACTCGTTGGCAACTGCGCATAATCTTTCCGCAGCATAAGCATGAGCTGCAGGGCTAAATGCCATATGGGTGAGGGGATCACCCTCAATACTATCAGCCCCCCCGCTTGGAGGATGATCAGTTCAGGTTTACCCTATCTAACAAACTTTTCAACTACCGGCCATGCTTTATAAAACAGGTCGTTATTGGCAAATGGCGGCATTGGTATATTGAGCGTAGTATCTTTCGCTTTACCCGTACTTGTCTCTTCTGCTGCACCAGTACCGGGATAGAGAAAGCGACCGTCCTCATGGATATCGGCGTAGATAAGATCAGGGTCGGATTCAAAGGCATAAAAAACACCATCGCTATGATGGGCGTCGATATCAACATAGGCAATTCGGCTGATTCACTGGTTCAATGTCAGATTCTCAATCAACACCCCGACATCGTTGAAAACGCAAAAGCCGGCCACTGAATCCTGGCGGGCATGATGCAAACCGGCAATCGGCACAAACACCTTTGGATGTTCACCTGAGAGGTTCAACCTGCTTACCATCCAATACCGACCCGACCACAGTGCTGGCAGCCTCATAAACCCCTTTGAAGGCAGGCTTGTCTCCCTCATCAGGATAACCGCTACCGCTGACTGACTGATGCTTCACCCGCGCCACATAAGCTTCGGCGTGAAAAGTCAGTAGATCCGGATCACTACACTGCTGAGGGGTGGCAATGGAGAGCTGTTTATCCAATCCCCGCTTTAGTGTCTCCTTCCAGAAAGCCTGGATACGATCGGGACCGAAGGGATGTTCATCGCCAAAACCATATCGACCGAGCGACTTACCGAAATAGAGGGTTACCGATTTATCGCTCATGTGCTTCTGTTCCTATACTTATGGCAAAGTGTGTTTTTATAATGATACTGTGGGCCAGAAACTGTTCACCAGCAAGTATTATCCATGTACACCAGACGTACCTCATAGTGAGGATTAACCAGACGTAAAAACAGGATATATCTTATTTTCACTTCGTATAAACAATGACTCAAAACTAGACTCTGGTATGGCAGATTACGCAGTAATTTTCACAAGCCTACAAAAGAAACTGCTTATCCAACCTAGAAAAACGCGCGACCACTTCATTCTTCTGGCTGTGTTGTGCGGAAATGAAGGTCACCACCTAATAAAGTAATGTCTGCAGCGTTCTTTTGGCAATCTTATCAACCCCTTGCCGCCACAAAAATACCACTGCTTACCAACATTGTTCCTGGGCCATAACGTAGCAAAAAATTACTGCGCGAGGCTTGATAAAAAGAGCTGAATTTTAAAGCTAGATAAGCATAGCCAAGCATTACACCGCCCACAGCTATAGCCGCAATCAGATATATTAATGAAGAATCAACACGAGATATATTCTGTAGATCGAGGAGAGCAGGAAAAATACTAAGATAAAATAGGATAGCTTTCGGATTGCTTAAGGTTGTGATTAAGCCTGCTGAAAAACTAGCAACTAGACTTAAAGGTTGTAATGTTTTAGTTGTTCTGTTGTTTGGTTTGCACAACATGGTTGACAACCCAAGCCACACCAAATATACCGCGCCTACGTACTTTACTACCGCAAATAAACCGCCCAATATTTCTGATAATGCAGATAATCCAAAAAGAGCCAAGGTTATAAAAATAAAGTCGCCAGCAACAACTCCTACAGTAGTAGAAACACCATGACGAAAACCAGCTGTAGTAGATCGTGCTACAACCGTTAATATTCCCGGCCCAGGAATCAGCGCGAGGACTACTAATGAGAAAAGTAGAGTTGAAGACGATACTATTGTCATAATCTGACCTTAATGATCAATGCACTGCTTTTGGTTTATTAATTAGTTTTTGCATTTTTTCCATAGCGTATAAAAGAATTATATTATTTACATGGAACATTTCCATACCATGTTGCTTGCTAATTTGCTACTATCTCAATCAAATGAGTTTGCATGAAATCCTTTATCACAAGCACCGTCAAGTTGGTTGCAGTTCATCTTTTTCAATATTTATCTCTTTATTTAAAATTATTACACATAATGGCATGGGTAATGAGCACGCAGCGAAGCAAAGCGTTCTAGTGAGCGGCAGCGAACGAACTTGCCCCCCATTTTATGTGTTGTTTCGAACAAGATTATTTGCCCATTCTTTATGCTTAGAGACCGAATTACCAAAACCTGCTGCCACAAAGAGATCACGATAGTCACATTTACCTAGCTCTATTGCTTGCATAAATTTGTCTTTCGATCTATTTCCAACTTTTAACACGGCCAAGCAGAATCTATCATATGATTCTATGTCCTCATCTAATATAAACTTAGATAAATACGCACAGTACCCTTGAAGTTCTTCTTTCACCCAATCACTCTCGTCTACAAAGTAAAGGTCGGCAACTTGCTCAACTATTTGGCTGAGATATTTCATTTTTACACAATCACAGTAGGGGCACCGATTACCCGGCACCCCCTGAACAGATCCCCGCATAAAGTTTTCCCTCACGGGGCTCCTCGGTTGTACTCGCTTTCGCAGTCAACAAAGACACCTTTGACTCTACCACCAGACCTTAGTTACCACGCTCTTTGCACAACACACAGGTGTCGGCAGCGGATTAAAACTAAGGTAGCGCTTGAGTCGTTCCCATGTGAAGCTTTTCCATCCACTGC
>JARRQD010000246.1:0-11167 GCA_037382205.1 Candidatus Thiodiazotropha sp. | reverse complement strand
CGAGCGAGTGTTGGGTAAGGAGCACCCAAACACCCTCACCAGCGTCAGGAACCTCGCTGAGCTGTACCTCGACCAGGGCCGCTACGGTGAGGCAGAGCCCTTGCTCCGCCCGACCCTGGAGGCCAGCGAGCGGGTGCTGGGACAGGAGCACCCGGACACCCTCACCAACCTCAACAACCTCGCCATCCTGTACCAATCCCAGGGCCATTACGGTGAGGCGGAGCCCTTGCTCCGCCAAGTCCTGGCGGCGCGCGAGCGAGTGCTGGGTAAGGACCACCCAAACACCCTCACCAGCGTCAACAACCTCGCCATGCTGTACAAGATACAGGGCCGTTACGATGAAGCGGAGCCCTTGCTCCGTCGAGCCCTGGAGACGCGCGAGCGAGTGCAGGGTAAGGGCCACCCAGACACCCTCACCAGTATCAACAACCTCACTGAGCTGTACAAGACACAGGGTCGTTACAATGAAGCTGAGCCCTTGCTCCTCCGAGCCCTGGAGGCGAAAACAGTAAAGAGTATAGAGGTCGGACCTCAGCAACTGATTGAAAACAAAAATCAACCTCTACAGTAATCATTAAATCAGGTCATAAATCGTCGATTTTGTAGGCAAAATGACTGCTTTATGGGAGAAAGAAGAATTAGAATAGGCACCATTTGAACAGGACATTCAGACGAGTTAAATTAGAACATAAGTTGAACGACATAAAGCCAAGGAGCCGGCCATGACAATATCGCGCAAGCAACAGATCTGTCTTGATGGAATTCTGACTACCGCTGCCTATCCCACTGTGTGCGTCGAGCCTTTCTATACAGTGATGTCAATCAGCAGGTTTATGCGCCACCTCAATGAACCAATTGCCGCCAAGCAATTAATAAAATGGATTTAGTGGACGCTTTTGTGAGGATCGATACAAATCGCATTCCTAACCTATGTCAATCTGAACCTAGTGTGGTGCTTCATACAAATTGACGATTGAGGGCCGGGATGGAGCAGAGGCCGGTAAAGTCAGATTACACCTCAATCAAAGATCGTACCGAACAGTTGAAAAAACAGGCAACCAACCCAGGCGATTAAACTAAACAACCAGCTCATCTACTTCCATTTACTGCCCCCGCGAGGATATACCAAAGGGAATGCAGTTCGATATTAAAGAGCATTTCAAATGCTATTTATCTTCCAATAAAATCATGGTAATGATTCACTCAATCTACTGACAAAACGGCCTGTGATATTCTAAATGAGTGCTACGAAGGTTACTTTTCAGGGCAATAGGCAAGCATTGCCCTACCAACCTGGTTGATTGGCATGAACAATTCAGTGTGGATTCTAAAATATCAGATCGTTACCGCCCGATAGATCTGTAAAGAAAAGCCACTCAAGCAGAACCACTTTCAGCCTATGGCTTGGCTATACTGCTTTATCTTTTCTTTTCTGCCAATAACTGTGTTGTAGTTCTTGACGCTATCCAACCAGGCATCTGGCTCGATATTTAAGCGAAAATACCCCATCCAGTTGTTTGCGCGATATCGTCATGGCCGCTCCTTGGCTTCGTATCGTTCTATTTATATTCCAACCTAACTCACCTGAATGTTTTTTTCAAACGATGCCTCTCCTCAATGCCGTGCTGATACATCAACAAGTAGCTAGACTATTCCGGACACACAATCTTAAGTAGTCTTGCGCCCAAACCTGAAAACTATTCTTTTGCTAAATCGATGGCTGTGAGGCTACGCTTCTTTGTGATGTCATGGTTTTTTATAAGACCATCTGTTTCTGGGTGGACTCTCGGTAGATTGAAATCCTTTAAGTCGCTTGATGGTCTAGTACCACGATGCCATCCTGATCCGCATAGAGCCACTCACTGGGTCTGAAGCTGACTCCAGAAAAATGGACCATACCACCGACTTCCCCAACCCCTTTTTTGGCACTTTTACGGGGATTGGTGGCAAGCGCCATGACCCCTAAGGGCATCTCACCAATCTCTGCCGCATCACGAATGCAGCCATTCATGACGATACCGGACCAGCCGTTATCCACTGCCATCTGGGCCAGAATGTCACCCAACATGGCGCAGCGCAGCGAGCCTCCGGCATCTACAACCAGGACTCTACCCTGCCCCGGCTGGCTCAACTGCTCTCTGACCAGGGAGTTGTCTTCAAAACACTTCAGGGTAGCAATGGGGCCGCTGAATGCCTGTTGGCCGCCATAGTGGCAAAACCCGGGGTAACAGATCTGCAACGACTCTTCATGAATGTCGTAAAGGTCGGCAGTTTTGAGTCTGCTTTCTTCGGTGGTCATTTCGATCTCCTAATCCGTGCCCATCCAGAAATTACCGTTCGAGGTACCGTTCTCCCTTAAGACGGTGTTGTAAAAGCATACCGTAAATATTCGTAAATAGATTTTTTACCACAAAAACGTGCAGGTTTTTGAACGTTTCGGTGCTTAATGGCGGGGCAAAATCTCATCCCATGGATTTTGCGACACCCTCCGAGGGGAGAGGGAAGTTACTCTCCCTACCTGTTTGGTGCCTTGATGTTTTATAACCGTTCCCCGGTAGTGATGTGAGCTATTCCTGCATTCCGGCATTCACCGGAATGACGAATATTGAGCTCACACAGGCGGTTGTTTCTACACTTAAAAAAACCGTGCCGGAAGGCACGGTCGAAGGGCAGAAAACTGGGTATCCGCTGAGGGACCTGAATGGGTTAACAGTTCTTTGAACCGCTAAACTACACACACAAGAATCACTACATGCTTGCGGCGCTGTCGAATTGCTCTTCTTCAGTGGAACCGGTCAATGCGGTTACCGATGAGGCGCCACCCTGAATCACTGTGGTGATGTCGTCAAAGTAGCCAGCGCCGACTTCCTGCTGGTGAGAGACAAAGGTATAACCCTTGTCGCGAGCTTCGAACTCTGGCTCTTGCACCTTCTCGACATAGTGTTTCATGCCTTCGCCGCGAGCATAGTCATAGGCCAGGTCGAACATGTTGAACCACATGTTGTGGATGCCTGCCAGGGTGATGAACTGGTATTTGTACCCCATGTCGGAGAGCGCATCCTGGAATTTTGCGATAGTGCTGTCATCCAGGTTTTTCTTCCAGTTGAACGAAGGCGAGCAGTTGTATGCCAGCAGTTTGTTCGGATTCTCGGCCAATACTGCTTGGGCGAATTCTCGGGCAAAGCCAAGATCCGGCGTGCCGGTTTCGCACCACACCAGATCGGCATAAGGGGCATAGGCGAGTCCACGGGAGATGGCCTGTTCGAGACCATTCTTAACCCGATAAAAGCCCTCGGCGGTACGCTCACCAGTGAGGAAAGGCTGGTCGTTGGCATCCACATCGGAAGTCAGTAGGTTGGCCGCCTCTGAATCGGTTCTGGCCAGTACCAGCGTGGGGACACCCATCACGTCGGCTGCCAGACGGGCGGCAATCAGTTTCTGCACCGCTTCCTGAGTCGGCACCAACACCTTGCCGCCCATGTGGCCACACTTCTTCACCGCTGCCAGCTGGTCTTCAAAGTGGACACCCGCCGCACCGGCAGAGATCATGTTCTTCATCAGTTCGAAGGCGTTGAGCACGCCACCGAAACCCGCTTCCGCATCGGCCACGATGGGCAGAAAATAGTCCACATGGCCCTCGTCACCCGGATCGATATCCTTTGACCACTGGATCTCATCGGCCCGTTTGAAGGCGCTGTTGATACGACGCACCATGGTCGGTACTGAATCATAAGCATAGAGAGACTGATCCGGATACATGGTTTCAGAAGTATTACCGTCAGCAGCAACCTGCCAGCCCGACAGGTAGATCGCCTCGATACCTGCCTTTGCCTGCTGCATTGCCTGACCACCAGTGATCGCGCCCATGCAGTTCACATAGCCTTTCTTGGCATCGCCGCGAACCAGGTTCCAAAGTTTTTCAGCACCTTTTTTGGCATAGGTGTATTCGGGTTGAACCGAACCACGTAGGCGTACCACATCCTCAGCGCTGTAGCCTCGTATAACATCTGTCCAACGGGGGTTTTCTGCCCAATCCTTGTTTAACGCTTCGATCTGTTCTTTACGTGTCATCTGTGTCGTCTCCAGTCATGTCTCTATATTGTTGTCTTGGTGGTATTACTACGAGCAATCAACTGAGTTGCTCATAGGCCGGTAGAGTAAGGAACTCCTCAAACTCATCGTTGGCAACGATCTGTCGGAGCAACTCGGCGGCCTGCTCAAAATGGCCTGACTCATAGGCCAGCTCTCCAAACTCCTGTCTGATCTCATGAAGTTCGTCTCTGACTGCTTGCTCAAAAAGCGCATAGGTGACCTTGCTGCCATCGCTCAGAACCCCCTTCGGATAACGAATCCACTGCCAGATCTGAGATCGAGCGATCTCTGCTGTGGCTGCATCCTCCATCAGGTGGTGGATCGGAACCGCGCCGCGGCCACCGATCCAGGCCGCGGTATAGCGCAGGGCAGCACTGACATTGTTAAGTAATCCGGCTTCGGTAATTTCGCCTTCGGGCACGTCCAGCAGATCGGCCGCTTTGATTGATAGGGCGTCATCGATGCGATCGAGCTGGTTGGCCGCCGGCATGTGGGCGTCAAACACCTCCAGCGCAACCGGCACCAATCCAGGGTGAGCCACCCAGGTACCATCGTGGCCGTCGGCGGCTTCCCGCTCTTTATCCTGCCTGACCTTCTCTTTGGCGGCCGCATCGGCCTGTGGATCGTCACGGATCGGAATCTGTGCCGCCATACCACCCATCGCATGGGCGCCACGTCGATGGCAGGTGTTGATCAGTAGCTTTGAATAGGCACGTAGAAAAGGCACGGTCATGGTGACCTGACAGCGGTCCGGCAGAACAAACTCTGGATTGGCGTGAAAGCGTTTGATAAAGCTGAAGATATAGTCCCAACGGCCGCAGTTGAGGCCACAGATGTAATCTCTCAACTCATAGAGGATCTCGTCCATCTCAAACACGGCGGTGATGGTTTCAATCAACACAGTGCAGCGTATGGTGCCTTGATTCAGCCCCAGCTCATGCTCTGCCCAGGCGAAAACATCCCGCCACAGACGCGCTTCAAGGTAGCTCTCCATCTTTGGCAGATAGAAATAGGGGCCGCTGCCCATCGCCAGCAGGGCTTTAGCGTTATGGAACAGATAGAGCCCGAAATCGAAGAAGGCGCCGCTGACCCGCCGGCCATCCACACTCATGTGCTTCTCTTCCAGATGCCAGCCACGGGGGCGAACGATCAGGGTGGCGAGCTGCTCATTGAGTTGGTAGTGCTTGCCCTCTGGGCTGGTATAGCTGAGGCTGCGGTTGACCGCCTCACGCAGATTGAGCTGCCCTTCGACGGTGGCCTGCCAGTGTGGCGAGTGGGCGTCCTCAAGGTCGGCCATGAAGCATTTTGCCCCAGAATTGAGGGCATTGATTAACATCTTGCGATCCACAGGACCGGTGATCTCCACACGTCGATCCTGCAGATCCTGGGGGGCTGGGCGAACTCGCCATTCAGACTGCCTGATGCCGCTGGTCTGTTCGAGAAAGTCGGGTAGATAGCCCTGATTGAGTCGCTGCTGACGCATCACGCGATTGTTCAGTAACTCTCGTCTGGTATCGCCAAACAGTCGCTCCAACTCTGCGACAAAGTGAAGTGCCTCCGGTGACAGGATCTCCTGATACTCCCGCTTCATCTCGCCAGTAATTCTGACCTCTTGTGCCTGGCGCCAGACGCTCGATGTGGTACTAGACATAATTTTCAATCTCCTCATTCTCTTAAAAAATAGTGCACTGCAATAAAAATCTGCTAAACCTTAGTTAAACGCTCAGATATTACGACCCAAGCAAAAGCGACGCACCAAAACGATGCAGAATCAGCCGCAACAGGTAGCCCGTTCGATTCTTACGGGATTTGAGAGACACTTTTCCTTCTTCCAGGAGATCAGCAGTGCCGCCCGCCAGCGCTTCGAACGTGCAGACTGGCTGGCAGTCCGTGAGGCATCGGCGAAGCGCATCAACTTCTATGACTTGCGGGTCAAGGAGGCCATCGAACGACTCAAATCGAGTTTCGATATCGAACAGTTGGATGAGGGGTTATGGCAGGACGTGAAGCAGATCTACACCAGACTGTTGGCCACCCACAGCCGCCCAGAACTTGCAGAAACCTTCTATAATTCTGTATTTTGCAGACTCTTTGACAGACGCTACTACGATAACGACAAAATCTTCATCGAGTCCCAGGTTGACCGTCAAGAGCTCGCTGATCGATATCGGGTCTACATGTCATTTCACCTGGACGACGGAGACCTGCAGGGCTCTATCTGGGACATGCTCTCCGCTTTCTATTTCTCTCTTCCCTACGAAGATATAGACCGGGACTGCAAATTGCTGGCCGACTCTCTGATTGAGCAGACCGGTTTTGAAACCCTACCGGAAGATCTCCGATTCGATGTCCTCGAATCCCCCTTCTATCGGAATAAGGCGGCCTATCTGATTGGCAGAATGGTCTATGGTGAGGCAATCCGCCCCTTCATTATCCCGTTGATCAACAATGAGGAGGGTGCGCTGCATGTGGATGCGCTGCTGGTCTGTGACCGACATGTGGAGGCCCTGTTCAGCTTCGCCCGGGCCTACTTCATGGCAAAAACCCCTGTCCCTACGGCAACGGTCGCTTTTTTGAAGAGCATCATGCCCGACAAAACCCTCTCAGAGCTCTATATGAGCATTGGACTGCATAAACAGGCGAAGAATGAATTCTACCGGGATTTGCTCAAACATTTGGATGAGAGTGAGGATCAGTTTGTCCTTGCCGCCGGCACCCCTGGATTGGTGATGCAGGTCTTCACCCTGCCTTCGTTTCCTTATGTTTTCAAAGTGATACGTGATCAGTTTCCACCACAGAAGGAGGTGACCCATAAACTGATCAAAGCGCGCTATCTGCAGGTTAAGAAACATGATCGTATCGGCCGAATGGCCGACACCCTGGATTTCGCCGAAGTGGCGCTGCCGCTGGATCGAATCGAACCGGCGCTGCTGCAGGAGTTGCAGGATACCATCGCCAGCCAATTGGAAATCGATGATGACAAGCTGGTGATCAAACATCTCTATATCGAACGCCGCATGACCCCGCTCAATCTCTATCTGGATGAGACCGATGAAGAGCTGGCGCGAGAGATCCTTGACGATTGGGGGCTGGCTTTGAAACAGCTGATGGGGGTGAACATTTTTCCCGGCGACCTGCTGTTCAAGAATTTTGGGGTCAACTGCCAGCGCAAAGTGGTGTTCTATGACTATGACGAGATCTGCTATCTCAGTGAGTGCAATTTCCGCAGGATACCGCCCCCCAGGAGTTCACTCGACCTGTTCAGAGATGAGCCCTGGTATAGTGTCAATCCGAATGACATTTTTCCTGAGGAGTTCATCACTTTTATCAGCACAGATCCGAAAATCCGTAAGATGTTGATGGAGTTACATCCAGACCTGTTTGACATTAGCAGCTGGAAGAGTGCCCAGGACAACCTGGCAGCCGGTCGTCAGGCGGACGTCTTTCCCTACCCACGCAAGATAAGGTTCTCAAGAGATCCCAAGCAACTGAAACAAAATAGTTTGCTGATGGTTGGCGCACTTTAGGGCCGGGGAAATAAATATTCGTCCAAAGATTGCGCTGAATTTTGTCCCGGATTCTAGGCGCACAAAGGGGAGCATAGCCGCTCTACGTGACCCTGTGTGCAACAACCAAGCCGGGGCAAAAGACAAGCAAGATTGGATGATTATTTAACCTAAAAAGATCAGTTGGACAGCGTGAAGGGTGCGTTTGTGGGGGTGCAGGGCAAGGGTCGCTCCTGCACATCCATGTGCCCGTGACACTTGTGCATCCCTGCACGGCGCGCAATGACGCGGAATAGTGCGCTATTCCAAGGTGTTGCAACGCCACCATGCGCCGCCACAAGCGTGCCATTCACGTTGTAGCGTGATTCACCCAGCAGGTGACATAACCATCAAAGCTATTTTCTTTGAAATCAGTAAGCTGCTAGTAGAATGGAGCGGTCAACTGATTTTTTTAGGTTGAATCTGATAAATACCACCTTCACTGATGATATATTGGGATTTTGATGGGTTTAGGAATTAACTTACTGGGCACCCTTACCCAGCAACACCACCTCAATGGTTTGCAGAAGAATGATGAAGTCGAGCATGGTGCTGGCGTTCTTCACATAGTAAAGATCGTATTCAAGTTTTCGCTTGGCATCCTCTTCCGAGGCACCATAGGGATAGAGCATCTGCGCCCAACCGGTCAGACCGGGCTTGACCCAATGGCGTTGCGGATAGTAGGGAATGTCATTTGACAGTTGCATGACGAACTCCGGTCGCTCCGGCCTTGGCCCGACCAGGCTCATATCCCCATTCAGGATGTTGTAGATCTGGGGCAGTTCATCAAGCCGAGTCTTGCGCAGAAATCCGCCCAGCTTAGTGATCCGGGCGTCATTCTTGGTGGCCCACCTGGCGACCCCATCCGCCTCAGCATCGGTACGCATGCTGCGGAATTTGTAAACTTTGAACAGCTTGCCGTTCTTACCCACACGAACTTGACTGTAGAGAATCGGGTCCCGGCCTCGGGACTCAATCAGACTGGCGAGGGTAACCAGCACCATCAATGGGGCGGCAAACAGGAAAATAATGATGCCTACAGACATATCAAAAGCTTTCTTGATCGTCCGGTTCAATGCCCGCTGCCGATAGCCATCGGTATAGAGCATCCAACTGGGATAGAGCAGATCAATATTGATGATTGATAGCTCTTTTTCAAAGAACGTCAGCAGATCGAGAATTCTGATGCCTTTGATCTTACACTCAAGCAGCTCATGATTGGGCAGCTTCTTGCGCCGGTCGTCTACCGCCACCACAATCTCATCCACTGCCAGTCGGTTGGCTATCTCCAGTAGTGACTGATCCTTGATGATCTGCCGATCTTTATCAATCAACTCAATCCTGTCGCCAAGATTGACATAGGCCACCACCACGATGCCCAGGGTGTCTTTTTTCTTCACCGACTCTTCAATGCGATCTGCATTGATACCGACACCGAGCACCAACACCCGGCGCTTGAGGATTTTATCAGATGTGACCCGGACGAAAATCGTACGTGCCAGCAGAATACCAAGTACTGACAAGGCCAAACCGTAGCTGAGCACGGATCGACCAGACCAACCAGGAAGGCCAGGATGATCCGCACCAGGAAACCGGAAGAGGTTGCCATCGATCCCTTTTGGTAGAGACCCAAAGCCGTCATAGCAGAGAACATCACCAGAGAGAAAATCACTGGCAAATTACTTTCTGTACCACTGATGGGCTGGCCGACAACTTGGTGGTAGAGCAACTGTGCGCCATGCATTGAGGAGAAAAAAATAAATACCTCAGCTACAGCCAGCAGTACTACGGCCTTTGAGATATAGATTCCAAAAAGCTTAATCATGGCTTAGCTATTGCTGTCTCTCGATGAAACTCATAGACGACATCCAATTCGACCCAGTAATCCAATCTATCAGATTCTACATTATCCTTTGTTTGACGCACTAGTGCATTAGCTAGGCCCGTCTCTACCTAAGCATAACAATTTCTGCTGAGAAATGCTGTTGCTAGCTACGAATCCACTGAGGCCTTATCCCGATAGGCATAGTAGTCTTCCTTTGAGTCGAGCACGAACTGCACATCCGCTTCGCCATCAATCTCTGGGACTGCCTGAAAGGTGATAGGAGAGTCCAGCTCGCTGTCCTCCACTTCGATGGTATTGTCCCCATCCCAGATCAGTATCGAGTAGATCGATCGATCCTCGGAATTGTAGCTGGCCTCGGCATAGACCGGCTCACCCACCACCGAAAGCAGAATTTTAGCGTGATTAAATTCAGTGGTAAGGTTGCGAGTATTGAGCAGCGGAGTAAGAAACTGTTTCTCACCACTATCCGTATCATGCATTGCCCAGACCAGAATTGGATACTGCTTCAGGTCATGCAGTGTGTACTCCTCAAGCATATAAGGATTACCAAGCTCAGGCATTACAATCTCTCCACTTAGGTTTTCAATAGATAATAGTCACTAATCCCTGATGCTGCTCCCGAAACTGCTCACCCCGCTCAATAAAGGGCTGAGTGGTTAAAGCGGGGTGATAAATCCGTTGATCAAATTGGTAACGATTCAGGATGCCACCTATTTTAGGGTATCCAAAGGGGAGTATTCTTAACGCTCCCCTTTGGTCAGCTCTAAGAATCACACGTTCTAGGAGTGATCTGAAGCGTTACTCAAACTGTTCACTTTCAGCCGTTCAATCGCTCTTGAATAGCATTCACGACCGCCTCACTGGAGGTAGCGCTGACCGTCAACAGCATATTTTCGTTGCCATAGTAACCGACCAGAGGGGCCGTCTTTTCCTGATAGACATCGAGACGGTTTGAGATGGCCTCTTCTGTCTCGTCATCACGCTGTACAACTTTACCACCGCATTTGTCACAAACACCTTCGACTTTCGTGGGCATGCTTTTCACATTATAGATGGCGCCGCAGGCTTCGCAGGTTCTACGGGTGGTCAAGCGATCCAGAATCACCTCTCTGGGCACATCGATCTCAACGGCAAAATCCAATTCCACACCGATTTTTTTCAACAGTTCACCCAGCGCCTCGGCCTGGGGAATGGTGCGCGGAAAGCCATCCAGCAGGAAGCCTTTCTCACAATCCGGCTCTTGCAGGCGCTGTTCCATAATGCCCATGATCAGATCATCCGGCACCAGGTCTCCCGCCTTCATAAAGGCCTCGGCCTGCTTACCCAATTCTGTGCCGGCCTGCACCGCGCCACGTAAAATATCACCGGTGGAGATCTGCACAGAACCATCCAGTTTGGTCAGTTCCTTGGCGACAGTGCCCTTACCTGCGCCTGGGGCACCTAAAAGTATCAACTTCATATTATGATAGCTCCTGATAGTTGTTTTTCTGATTTCGTGTTATTTCTTAGAACCTACAGAGCAATCGCACCCAAATTTGGACGTTTTCTGTTCGGCCCCTGGTTAAAACCGGCGCTATTATACGTGACAAGGCCCCGCGAGTCAGGCTGGAAAAATCAACCGGCTAGAGCCACCCTGTGAACAGCCATGTAGGGCTCGAAAAAGCCACGTCAAGCTGCTTAAAAA
>JARRQD010000245.1:0-7947 GCA_037382205.1 Candidatus Thiodiazotropha sp. | reverse complement strand
CCAAGGCGTTGCAACGCCGCCATGCGCCGCCACAAGCGTGCCATTCACGTTGTAGCGTGATTCACCCAGCAGGTCACATAACCATCGAAGCTATTTTCTTTAAAATCAGTAAGCTGCTATTAGAATGGTGCGGTCAACTGATTTTTTTAGGTTTAAACAGCCTGTTTATCGAGTAATCCGCCAAACAGTATAGGACACCACACTAGGTTTGGCTTAGGGCAAGGCAGAAGTGGTAGGTTTCGTTTAGACGCCACCACTGTGTACGGTTTCGTAATAGACCTTTTCCAGTTGATTCTTATGCTGGGTCTCTTCATTGGCAAGAAACTGAAACAGCTCTTTGATCGGCCCCTCCTGGGTGCTTGCAGCGAGAGCATGGTATTGTTCCATTGCCGTATGTTCTCGGCCTAAAGCATATTGCAGTACCGACTGATCGTCGGGCTTGTCACCCAGCTCAGGAAGGAGAATGGCATCGGAAAACTTTTTATCACTTGCTGGGATCTCCACCAGTGACTGAACTTGTTGCTCTAGGTCGGAGCGGTTTTTTAATTCGCTGAACAGATCAAAATGGTGCTGTTCCTCTTCCGCCAGCTCCTCCACCAGATAACGGATCTGTTTACTGACCTTTGGAATTAACTCTGTGTAGAAGTCCCTGGCAGTACGTTCGAACTCAATCGCGACTTCAAGAATTTCTGCCAGGCTCTTTTTCGATTTCAGTTTGTCGTAACTGCTGCTGTGACCTTCAGACATGGCAATGCCACTCCTGCTGTTATTGCTGATTCAACCATTCATCGATACTGGCTGCTACTCGGTGACCATCGGCGACCGCATGAACCACATCCGGCCCGTTGACACAATCGCCCGCAGCCCATAGCCAGTCGACCGAGGTGCGCCCCTGCTGATCGATACTGAGCCGGCCCCTTTGCCACTCCAGGGCTTCGGTCAGTTCCTCACCAAGCAGATTGTTATCCGACATCTGGCCGATCGCTTCAATCACCATGTCAGCCGCGTGAATCTGCTCATCCTGCTCATCATATTCTGGTGCGAAGCGCCCTTGCTGATCGAATATGGAACGGACCTTCCAAGTCTTCAGTCCGACCAGCTTGTTGTTTTTGATGATGCACGCCTGGGGGCCTCTCGCATCATAGATCTCGATGCCTTCCTCGCGACACTCTTTGATCTCCACCGGGTCAGCCAGAAAGTGGGCCATATCTTCCAGAGCAGTAACCGTGACCTGTACCTGACCAAACTGCTGTTGCTGTTGGCGGGCGAGTGTTCTGGCAATATCCATCGCTACGTTTCCGCCACCAATAACGACCGCCTTTTGTGGGATCTCATACTGTTCATCATCGGTTGTTCTGCGCAATAGGTCGATCGCTTTTCGAACCTGTTTGTGGTTGGCGCCAGGAACTCGGGTGGAACGGCCAAGATGCAGACCGATGGCTAACACCACCGCATCATATTCCTTCTCCAGCTGCGCCATACTGATATCCTTGCCGACCTGGATGCCAGTTTGAATCTTGACCCCCAGGGAGGTGATTACATCGATGTCCCGGTCAAGCATGTCGTAGGGTAGGCGGTATTCAGGAATACCATAACGGGGCATACCGCCTGCTTCCTTGCGGGCTTCGAATACCGTTACCTGATGACCCTTGCGTATCAGGTCATAGGCCGCTGTGAGACCAGCCGGTCCGGCGCCGATAATGGCGATTTGTTTACCGCTCAGATAGTCTGCCTTACCTTCTGCTGCAATCTGTTTGATCCGCTCATGATCTACCGAGTCCATGGCGTAGCGTTTCAGCCAGCGGATGGAGATCGGTTCACCCCGTCGGCCGATCGAACAGGCATCCTCGCAACGATGGGTGCAGACCCGGCCACAGACATGGGAGAAGGGATTACTCTGATAGATCCAGCGTACCGCCTCTTCCAGGTCGCCCTGCCAGATCGAGCGGATGTACTCAGGAGCGTCCATGTGGGTGGGGCAGGCGTCATGACACATTCCGCACTGAACGCAGCGTGAAGCTTCGATCACCGCCTGCTGATCGGTATAGCCGGCTACGATCTCATTGAAGTTATCGATTCGCGCTTTGGCTTCCAGCTCGGCCATCGGCTGGCGCTTCAGGTCGAGCAGGTCGGAGTCACTGGTCTTCTGCCACCCCTCACCGTAATACTCGCCGTGAATCCCGGTTTCGTCCGGTAGTATGAAATAGCTGTCGATCTCTTCCTGGGTACAGGTATGCACATATTCACGGGAGAGGGAGATGGCGCTGGTCGGACAGATATCGACACACAAGGCGCACCAGCAGCAACGGCCATAATCGATCGCTGGGCGCAGATTGCGAATCCCTTTGACCGGATCCTCCGGCAGATGGGGAACCTTGACCATAGTGATGGCGGCGTTGTCACAGACTTTCTGGCAGGAGCTGCAACCGATGCATTTTTCATGATCGTTAAGATGAAAACCCCGGTAGTTGTCTGCAGCGGGGCGGGGTTCCAATGGCACGCTGACCGGTTTGCGCATGAAAAACTGCAGCGCCTTAAGCGGGCTGAGGATTGAGCCTGCCTCTTCATGCTCGATGGTCACACTCTGTTTGCTCAGTTTGGCATCATCAATCGGTTTGGACATCATCGATTACCCATAGCGTTCAACGGTCAACTTCCGGCGGACAGGCATCCAGAGAGAACATGGTCTGGGCAATGTCCTCGATGCGTGATCCCACCGACATCTTCTCCAACACCTGTACCGCATGCATGGAGGAGGGGCCTCTGACATGTACCCGGTAGGGTTTAGGGCCACCATCGGAGACCACGTAGTAGCAAAGCTCCCCTTTGGATGACTCAACCCGGGTGTAGGTTTCCCCAGCGGGCACATTCCAGGCCAGTGGGTTGGGGATCGGTGCGCGTATCGGTCCGTGGATGTCAGGCAGAATTTCCACTACCTGACGCAGAATTCGAATACTCTCCATCAACTCTTTGCGGCGTACCAGGGTGCGTGCCCAGGCATCACCACTCTCTTCAGTCGCGATATCGAATTCCAGTTGATCATAGACCAGATAGGGATCATCCCGACGTACATCGAAGGCCAGCCCGGTGGCCCGCAGATTGGGCCCAGTGACACCCCATTCCAGGGCCTGTTCACGGGACATTACACCGATGCCTTTGGCGCGCTTTACAAACACCTGGTTCTTGAAGAACAGGCTGTCGTAGTCGGGTAGTCGTGACTCGATGTAGTCGAGAGTTTCGCTCAGGCGTTGCAGAAACCCTTCAGGCAGTTCCCGGCGCACCCCGCCGGGAATGTTGTAGATGCTGTAGACTCGGCCACCGGTAAACTCCTCGAACAGATCGAGTAACAGATCCCGGTCGGCTACACCCCAATACATGGTGCTGTACATACCGGTGGTCGCCGCATGACCGCCGAAGGTGAACAAATGGGCTGCAATGCGAGAGAGTTCCAGCTGCATTACCCTCAACCACTGAGCCCGTTGCGGGACCTTCAGTCCGCACAACTCTTCTACCGCCATGGAGTAACAGAGCTCCATCGGTGATGGATCAGGCACGCAGATACGGGGCACCAGAGCGATATTCTGAATCCACAGCCGCTGCTCCATCAGTTTTTCAAAACCCCGGTGCAGATAGCCGCCATCCGCCTTCGCCTCCAGCACGATATCGCCATGCAGCTTTACCTTCAGGGCGTAGTTGCCTTCGATACCAGGATGGTTCGGACCGAAATTGAGTTCATACTCATTACTCGGCGGCTGGCGCTGGGCTTCGTAATTCTCAGGTCTCATGTTGTTTCGCTTGTATTAAAATTTAAGGTCCACAAATGCTTTACTTCTTTTTTTGGCTGAAGCGTTGCTCTTCCGGAGGGATGATCACGCCACCACCTTCGGCGACCAGCTCCTGTAACCACTCCGGGTTGTACGCCTGCCAGCTCAGGTGCTCGTTGATATAGGCTTCACTGTCGAACTCTTTGCGCATCGGTGGTGGGCCGTCCCATTCAGTGAGGATGAACTTCTCCATATTGGGACTGCCTTCGAAGTGGATGCCATACATCTCATGGATATCTCGTTCGAAAAAACCAGCGGGTTGATAGAGGTCATATACCGAGAGATAGACCCCTGGTTCACGGGCAATGCGAATATGGGCCGATACCAGGGAGTGACTCTCATAGGACCAGACGTGGTAGACCAGTTCAAACTCGTCATCATCGATCCAGTCGACACAACTGATTGCAGAGAGGTGAATATAACCGGCTCGACCCTGCAGCAGTTCCAGCAGAGCGGGCAGGGCATCCGCCGGTACATCGACCCGTACCCGACGACTGCTTTTGCGACGAACTTCGATACCTTCGATCTCCTTCAGGAGATTGTCCAGCCAATGGGCGACTTCCTGACTCATTCAACCGGCTCCTTGATATGGTGACCGAGGCGCATCTCAAGGGCTTCAAGGGGTTTCTGATGCTGTTGCAGCAGACGGGTGTGTTCACCCAGGGTACCTTCATCCATCAGCTTGTAGTGCTCCGCTTCGGCGATGATGTCAGTGGGGGTCTGCCAATCTTCACCGAACAGTTTCTGTTGATTGCCCAGGTAGTAGTCATAGTTGCGGTAGTAGTCCTGCCAACTGTCGGCTTTACCGCTCTTGATACGATCCATCAACTTTTGCAGACCGCTGATTACCGCCTCGGGTCTCGGCATGCAACCGGCGATATAGAGATCGACCGGCATATATTCATCAAGTTTTTTAGCGGTCGCATAGCTCTGCCAGTACATGCCCCCATTGACGGTGCAGGAGCAGATCCCCACCACATATTTTGGTGAGCCCATCTGTTCATAGGTGAGGAGCACGCGTTTCAGGGTTTTGATTGAAACATAGCCGGTTATCAACAGAATATCGGCCTGTCTCGGCGAGACCATGGGCTGAATGCCAAGGCGCTCCATATCGAAACGGGAGGTCATCGCCGGTGGCAGTTCGATCGCCCCGCAGCCGGTACAGTAGTGGAGAATGAACAGGGAGCGCGAACGGCAGAAGCGCACCAAATCATCGAACACCCGGGCCAGGGGGTTGCCCTTTTTCTCTTCGATTACCGGTATCTTTTGTAATCTGTTCATAACCATCACCAAAGTCGTTGGGTTAACTTGCCTATCGTGTTTTCACGATTAGCTTGTCATTCCGGCATTGCCGGTTTTCATTTGCCTTGATATACAATTACTGTTTCACAAGGACTCGCAAAATACGTTTCCTGCTGGCACAAATTCACATCACGAAAGCCAAGCCGATCAGTCCTAGCATCACCGGCCATTTCCACATCAGACGCAACAGATCCTCGGTGCGATAACGGGGAAACAGGAAGGCGATACTCACCGGAATGGCCAGCACCAGAAAACTCTTGATCAGAAAATCGAACCAGGTGGTGCCACCACCGAGAAACAGACTCACATAGAGTACCGAGGTGGTGTAGAGCTGAAAGCACTGCATGACAAACAGGCCGCCCAGGTATTTGCCGCTCATCTCAACCATCGGCCCAGTGGCAATCTCTGCCGGGGCGATATAGATCTCGAAAGGTTGTTTACCCAGAGAGGCGTGCATGGCAATCAGACCCGCAATGGCCAGCAGCGGCATCTCAACCAAGCCCCAGGTGGTAAAACCACCGGCCTGCTGTGTGGCAATGATCTCCACCAGGTTGGTGGTGCCAGCGGCATAGGCAACGCCAAAGATTACGATCACCAGCGGAATATCGTAGGCCAGCATGGCTGTCAGTGCGCGGGCGATGCCAATCGAACCATTGGGGTTGGCGCACTGGCCTACACCCAATGCCAGACCGAGGGAGGGAATCATCATTAGATAGAGCAGGGTGATCAGTCCCCCCTTTTCCGCGATACCGTCCATACCGGGTACCGGTAGTCATGAATCAAACCGTGAGAGATCTGGGTGTGTTTACTGTGCAGCTTAACGATATCGTACAGCGGCTGAAAGAATGGGGGACCGATGCGCCGCTGAATCTTTGCTGCGATTCGTCGCATCATTAAGACCATCAACATGCCGACAATAAATGCGATCAGTGGCATTAAGGTCAACTCTATGAAAAGTTCGATCGGAGCCATTAGAAAACCACCCAGGCAATGATAAAGAGTGCCGTACTTAGCAGATAGAATTCAGAGTTGGCACGTCGGTAGATACCCTGCATGCCAAGGGAGAGAAATTCAACCAGTGAAGTAATACTGTTTTCCAACCATTGAAAGCTACCGCGATACCAACCCTGGATCAGATGCATCAAACCTGAGTAGAAGTTATCACTGTATTGGTAGCGCACATCGGCAGTGAGTAAGTGGCCTCCAGCATTGTTGTCAAGCTGATGAACCCGCTTACTGGGGCCTGCAGAGTAGAAGATCACCGCCCCAACACCAAAGCCGGCAAACAATACGCCGATCACCCAGATCATATCGAGGCTGCCGCTGCTGGATTCGATACCACCCAGGCTGATCTCAGGGCCACTGAGGCCAATCGTCTGCAAGGCGGCGCTAACCCAGGTGAGCGGAATGCCAGGCAGCAGTCCGGTGGTGAAGATCGTGCCCGCCAGTATCAGCATTGGAATCATCATGCTCCAGGGGGCTTCCTGAATCTGTTCATGCTCCACTCTCAGCTGACCGAGAAACATGTTGTGAATCAACTTATAGACCGATAGGATGGTGCCCAGCGTGCCGATAATAGCGCCAAGAAAGAGCAATGGCATGCCATCCTGCAGGAGTGAGCGATAGACCAGCCACTTAGAGACAAAGCCGTTCATCGGGGGCAGCCCCGCCAAGCCGATGATGCCGGTCAGCAATACCAGGAAAGAGAGTGGCATGCGAGTAACCAGGCCACCGAGTTTGTTCAGATCAGCGGTACCTGTGCGATGCATGACGGCAAACACCGTCATCAATAAGGCCGCCTGACAGGCCGCATAGTTCAGGACATGCAACAGGCCACCGGCTGCCCCTAGGGCGTTGGCGGTGACCAGGCCGAGCAACATATAGCCACCCTGCCCGATACCATGCCAGGCCAGCAGATAGCGGGCATCATTCTGTTTCAGGGCGGTATAGGTGGGAAAGATGATGGTAAACACCGCAATCCAGGCCAGCAGATCCCGGGCATCGATGAGCGTAATGGGGATCTTGAGACTATCGATATTGACAATGCCAAACAGTTTCACCAATACCAGTAGAATGGCGAACAGACCCATACGGGATGAGATGGCGCCGAGAAAGGCGCTGCCGGGCCCTGGGGTCTCTGCATAGGCGGCTGCCTGCCAGAGATGAAAGGGCAGCAATCCCATCTTGATACCGAAACCACTGCCAAAAAGTAATACCAGCATCCAGAGCTGGCCGGTGCTCATCTTCTCCACCGCGATCAATATGGCTTCGTACTGCAAGGAGCCAGCGGCTGCGTAGACCAGAGCAATGCCACCGAAGATCGACATCCCACCGACAACCCCATAGGTGATATAGCGCATGGCTGCCTTGGTGGCAACGCCTCCGGCAACCGCCATCAGTAGAAAACCGGCCCAACTAACCAGTTCCCAGCCGATGAAGAGGGAGAGCAGTTCGCCGCTGGCAAGCAGCAGCATCATGGTGAAGACATTCAGCGCCATCGCCAGGTGAAACAGCCAGACATTGCCGCCTTGCTGTTTAAATTTTCGTTCCCACTCACCACAGGCGAACCAACTGGTGAGCAGGGCTGCCACCAGGGTGATCAGTGCAAAGAACCAGCTCAGTGCATCGAAACGCCAGGATAGATCCTGCCCCATTATCGAGAGGCTCAGCTCGGAGGCGATGGGATCTCCGCCGTAACCCAGTGCGGCCATCTTGATCAATACCAGCAGCTGCCCACCATAGAGGATGGTGACCATCCAGCCTGCCGCCAGACCACGCCCCAATATCAGTGCCACCAATAGGGTGGCAGCCGAAAAGATCA
>JARRQD010000244.1:1457-8279 GCA_037382205.1 Candidatus Thiodiazotropha sp. | reverse complement strand
CACTCTCGGTTTCTGCACCAGCGCCGCCAGCAGACGTACCCGAACCGCCTTAAACTTTGGAGATACAGGACTCCTGGTCGATAACCTGGATTGCCATGGGACGCATCGGCTTTATGTTGTCAGGTTTGATTTGGTGTGCATATTGATCCCGGTCCAAATTAGACAGGCTCGGCTTGTGCTGACCTTTGAACCGGACAATCCCATCCCCGATCAGTATTGGCATCTCAACCGAATCTGGTATGGGTTTGGGATTTTAGCCATACTGCTGCCGCTGGGTAATATTTACTGGATGGCGTTCAAACCCAACTAAGGCTTACCAGGCCTGTACGCCGGGACTCAGCAGAATCCCAATCGTCTCGCATGCCTGTTTGCGCATATGGGTCCGCACGTATTCATTTTTTGGGATCGCAGCCATGCACATTCACAACCTGACCGAACTGGGCTGGAGTCAATTTTTCCAGTCCCAAATCCCCTTCGACGCACTCGACAACCAGCACCCCTTTCGGGTGGTTTCAGTACAGCGCAACCTGATCGAATGCCTGGGTTTCGATGCGGACCAACACCCCACTCAGATTTCGCTTTCCACCTATCACTGGCGCAATGATCCGCCGGGCGGGAATCCCTGGTTCAGCTGATCGCAGCGAATATCGACACCGCCTTCATCGTAACCTCATGCAACGAGGAATTCAGCATCAACCGGAGTGTTAAAACCCTGGATCGGGCTTGGAGATACCGTGGCGTTACTCGGCTCCTCGGGGGTCGGAAAGTCGACCCTCATCAACAGCCTCAAGGGTCAATCGGGTCAGGTCACTTCCGCGATCCGGGAAGCAGACAGCAAGGGCCGCCACACTACCACCTCCCGAAGTCTGCATCATCTATCGGACAGGGGCCTGCTGATCGATAACCTGGGGATGCGGGAGTTGCAGATCAGTGACAGCGAGGCGGGGCAACGGACGAAACTTCATTGTTGATGAGGCATCACTGGTTCGACGCTGAGCGATATTTGCTCACACAGATGGACACTAAGATCCAGGTAAAACTAAAAATCCTATATTGGGTTTGCATCCATTATGACAATAACTAACCTGTTTGTTCACGTGCTGCTAGGAAGCGGCGCGTGAATAAGGAGTGCAACTCGATACGCTTCAGTTGGAAGGATCATCACATTCCAAGATGGATAATTTAGGTTGATCATATAGCAGCTTTGATGTCTATCCTGGTATCTTTACATCGAATCAAAAAAATCTGTTGCAAAATCGGCTTCACTTGTGTCGCCTTGATGGTTCGTTCTATTTATACCAGGCATAGTGTGGCAATGACCAGTAGGGTTGGTAGTAGGTCTTGGCTTTGTAGTGCCGCCAGTATCGACGCAGCAGGGCATGAATAGGCTTGCGCAATTCCGGCTGATGATCTAACAGTTTTTGACGGGAGCGCAGCAAATCCGATCTTGTTCCTGCTTCACTTCAGGTGTCGAAACATAAACGAGTAGGCCATTGGCACAGAATTGCGCCAGTTGAGCGGCAACAATACGATCCGATTTGACTTGTTTTCCTCGGGGGGCGGGAATCTGGTTGGTGCAGCCACATCGCAATGCTAGCCTCTATCGCCGAGAGTTCGTTGTAGCGTATATCCAATGTAAGATGCCTCAAAACACAGCTTGAACTCCCTATCAGGAAAGCACTTACGGAGTCTGTTACATTGGCCTGCTAAGCCATTTAACCTGGTTCGGCAGTTGAATGCCATAACCTCACCGGTCTCAGTGTTGAGGACCGAACCGTGGTATTGGTTCACGTCGATATCGAGGTCGATATAGGTTACATTTTTTTCCATAGACGCCTCCGAATTTTTATTGTGGGGTGGTACAATGTACCATGTTGAGGTATCCATCAATGATGGTGGCCTTTGGTTAGGAGGGAGCATCCATATCTTCTATATTCGCTATGAAATGGATTTATCATGCAAGTTATTAAACAAAATATACTAATATCGCTCATTGTATGCTTAATGGTCTCCTGCGGGGGCGGTGATAAACAAGATTCAGAGGACAAGGAGGTGCTGAACCCTGGCCTTAGCGGAAAGTTCTTTATGAGTACGAATACGCTGCTGAATGCGGCTTTTGGCGACTATGTAGAAATTCCTGATACCTGTGATCAAGGGCTTACTGAGGAGTTCTCCCAAGCAAGAGATACTTCGACATATCCCATCCAGCAGAATGGAGAGTGGTTTATATTCGTTGCTCGGGAGGGGGGTCGCTCCTATATCTGCGTACAGAGCTTCTCTGGAGATGTGATCTTTGATGTAGAGTTACCAGTTGAGGTTGAGCTGGTTAACCTTTCGCAGGACGGTGCCTATCTCGCTGTGACTCGATCGTCAGATGGAGAGAGTCTTGAGGCTGATCTACTGGAAATATATACTATTGAGGGAGTTGCTTTAGGTAGTACCAGTCTTGGCTCAGGATATAGCAATATGAGCTATGTCTATTGGCTTCGTGATAACCGGCTTGTATACCATAAAGGCAGAAGTTTTTTTATTACCAAACCTGCTTTAATGGAAGTTGATTACCAGATAGATCTAGATGATTACGAATTGCTGCCAGATACGGGTCGGTTTATTAATCATTGGGCGATCAGTCCGGATGATCGTCGTATCGCATTTACCCTTACTCGTGACCTCTTTACTACTGATGTGATTCAGCTCTTGGTGATGGATCTGGATGGCAGTAACCTTACTGTACAAGCAACTGTGACTGATGAGGGTGATGGTTATGTGGTATTCTACCCTTTGTGGTCTCCTGATGGTGAGTGGATTTTTACGGAGGTGGGTATTCAGCCCATGATCAAGCCATATAAGTTTACCTATTTTTATCTGATACCTGCGAACAATCCGGATACACATTATCTAATTGACGAGGATGATGAGGAGCGCTCTCCTGAAATCAGAAAAGTATGGAGAAAACGGCAAGTAACGGAGTATGGCGAGGAGATAACTTCGGAGGGTTTCTGGTTTGATTGGCTCTATTGGTTGCCGTAATCATCATTTGACGCTTATCAGTTGCTAGGTAGTGGAGTGGTTTAGTGAAGGGGGTGAGTGCGCCGGTAGCCAGGAAAATCACCATAAATCCTAACTATCTACACTGTTCCCCATTATTAGGATTAAATGATATTTCTTACGTAGTGGCGGAGGGGTTAGTTTTGCCTGATAAAGAAGATGGTTCCATACAACATACAGTGAAATTGATCAGCGAAAACCAGGCGATAACAATACGTCTGGTGACCACCAATGAAATCGTTTGTGAGTTAATGGGGTGTTCGGAAGTAGGGTTACGTTTTGCATGCGTGGGACGCGCCATGTGCCCGGGCAGGCACATCGACCGAACCAGCATCCGGCTTGTCTGTACCTACCAGGGGCCTGGCACTGAGTGGTTGGATGATCAAAGTATCGAGCGGAGTGATCTCGATGCTGAGCGAACTCGTGATAAGTCAGTTGTGCAAGCCTGACCAGGTGAGATTGTGTTGCTCAAGGGGGCTCTCTGGCAAGAAAACGACGCCCTCGGCGCTGTGCATCGATCACCGGAGCTTATTCCCAACGCTACTTTGCGAACAGTGATTACGCTGGATCCTTTGTGGCGTGTGTAACTACGATATCACGGTGCGCTACTGAGATTTTGATCAGCGTTATCCTGGACACATGATGCTATTTTCGCCAGTTAGTGATTTTAGGGATACTTACAAAAACGATCATTGCGACTCTCCCCATTTGCCATGTTTAGGCATACTTTTGCTCTTCGTGACAAATCGAAATCGACCACCAATGTTGTCTGGCTGGGGTTGGCTCTTAGCAGAGTCACTCTGGGTGGTTTCTGAACAGTAGTCACAAATTATAAGTAAAGTATTGAAAATACAAGTGGATTCAGGATAATGCAGGCGTAGGAAGACACCCTTAATGAACTAGTACATGGAGTGCAGCATGTCGATTCGCTCGTCCGTCAGACAGAAAGTCAAGCAAAACACGCAGACCCTTGATGTTTTTTCAACTGCCGATCTCATCAATGCCTGGGAAAAGACAACAGGCAAGGAGATCGCTCAAGTGGTTGGCGAAACTGCACGATTTGGTGCCAACTATGTTTCCGCTGTCATTGATGCCAATGTGGCGACTAAGCTGATTGGCGACTTAGGCATGAACGGCCGGGCCGTACTGAAAGTGGTTGGTGATAAGCAGTACATCATCTTTAAGGGGCATCCGGGGGCAAGATCGATCTTCACCAGCACCAGGTATCTGGCGACCAACCCTAAGGTTGTTGATATGGCTATCGGAAAGATAGGGGCTAACAGAGCTATTGTCTCCGGGGCTCGGTTAACGATATTTCTAGTCGTGCCACTTAATGTCCTTAACTACATTCTCAGTGACCGGCAGACTATGAGCGATTTGCTCGGCACCACGGCAACCGATTTGGCGAAAGTCGGTATAGCATCTGCGGTAGCATCCGTTGCCGCCTCTGCCGCTGCCGCCCTGACGACTGTTGCAGTTGGCCCGATTGTTGTTGCGATAGCAGTCGGTATCGCTACTGCATTTGCCCTCGATGCTCTGGATAAGAGGCTGGGCGTCACCGATGCTCTGGTTGATGCGCTCGACAAAGCTTATGACAATACATTCGGTGAATTCGGCCGGCAACTCAATCAGGTGGAGCGGCTCTTGAACTGGCAAATTATGAATGGTGCTCCTGTTGGCCAAGGTATTTTCTACTAGGGCCTATCGGGTTAGCGTTAACAGGCCCTAGGGGATGAATAGAGCGACGGCTCACTTCGTACTGGGCATCCTTGATGTTGCTGCACTCTATGCCTGTTACTATGTATTCGATGAGTGGGCCTACATAGGCGAGCAGATCGAAAACAGGGTTGAGCAAATATCGATACAGGCCTATTTTGGTCTGTACGCCCTCATGGCCTTGATACCACTCATTCATGCTTTGTCTTTTTTTAGCTGGAAAGATGGGGCGCGCAAGTGGCTCAGTCGAAGTCTGATTGCCTTACTCATTTTACTTTTTATCAACGCCTTTGTACTGGAATCGAGGATCAAAGCCAGATTGAGCGATGCAGGTTATCACTATTGTCAGGCATTGAGTGAACAGATGACCTTCTCGGAGTTCAGTACCTATCTCAGCGATCACATTCCATGTCAAAAATAGCCGGTTTTTCCAGTTTTTTAACCTTTTTTCTTACGAGCTGTCTCTATGCGGATGTTGTTCCTCTGGATTTACAATGTACCGTGGCTTTTTCAAATTTTGACCAGATTGAAGAGAGTTCGAAGAGTGGAAAAATCACATTAACTGATATGAAACACAGGCCAGGAGGGATGGTCAGATTCACGCAAACCAAAGCCTATGAGTTTTGGGTCATGACGCATAGTGTGCAAAGTGTGAATAACGAGAGTTTCATAAACAATTTCCAGGTGGCGATCAGGCATAAAGAGAGTGGTCTGTTTATGCACGCATTGAGCGATACCACCCATAGCATGGATCAGCCTCCCCATGCTGCAAGGATCAGCTTAGTTAACTATCATGCTGAGACAGCACTGGAAAAAGGTGAACTCTTTTTTGAGTGTTCGCCGTTGACGTCTCATTATTAACTCGGTACCTACCTATTATTAACCCGGCACTAAATATGCCATGTTCAGGTGCCGGGCTAATAAAAACACAAACAGTACTGTCTTATGAACACGAAAAGCTTCTCAGATTACCGTACCGCAACCGATGCCGGCGGCCGGGTCATCGGGAGTGGCTTGAAAAGCTGGTTAGGCTCTCAATAGCTTTTGTCCTTCAAATACTTTGACACTTGTGTTTTCGAATATCTTCCCGGCCCTCACCTGGGTAATGCCATGTTATCTCTGGGCATTGAATCCCAGGTGCGTCAGGCGATCACCGAACTTGGGCTCAACTTCGATGAAATCGTGGCGCAAGAACCTGAGCCGGGACTTGGCAATGGGGGGCTGGGCAGGCTGGCGGCCTGTTTCCTCGACTCCCTGGCAACCCTTCAGATTCCGGCCATCGGCTATGGCATACGTTACGAATTCGGTATTTTCGAACAGCAGATCCACAATGATCGACAGGTGGAACTTGCTGACAAATGGCTCAGTGGTGGAAATCCCTGGGAGATTCCCCGTCCCGAAATAAATTTTGAAGTCGGTTTCGGCGGCACCACGGAACACTACACTGACGCTGCTGGCCACTTCCGTGTTCGTTGGCGGCCCCAACGACTGGTCAAAGGTGTCGCCTACGACACCCCCATCCCCGGTTACCGAGTACGCACGGTCAACTTGCTGCGCCTCTGGAATGCTCATGCATGCGAGTCTTTTAAACTTGATGCCTTCAATACAGGCGATTACGAGCGTGCTGTGGAGGAGAAGATCGCCTCTGAGACCATCAGCAAGGTACTCTATCCCAACGATGAGCCGATGCAGGGCAAACGGTTACGGCTTGAACAGGAGTATTTTTTCTGCTCCTGCACTGTTCAGGATATCCTGCGCATTCTGTTGCAGCAGAATGAATCCTTGGATCTGTTGCCGAAGAAGTTCGCTATTCAGCTCAACGACACCCACCCGGCCATCGCGGTGGTTGAATTGATGCGCCTGCTGCTCGATGTTCATCTGATGGAGTGGGATAGGGCATGGCAACTGGTTCGAAGAACTTTCTCGTATACCAACCATACCCTGCTTCCGGAGGCCCTTGAGACCTGGTCGGTGGAATTGATGGGGGAAGTCCTCCCCAGGCACCTGGAAATCATCTATGAAATCAACCACCGCCTGCTGCAAAAGATCAATTCAGAG
>JARRQD010000244.1:0-1441 GCA_037382205.1 Candidatus Thiodiazotropha sp. | reverse complement strand
CTGATAGCCAGGCTCTCCCTCATCGATGAATTTGGCGGTCGCAGAGTTCGCATGGCCCACTTGGCCTCTGCTGCCAGCCATCATATTAATGGGGTGGCGGAACTGCACAGCCGACTGTTGAGAGAGCGGGTTTTGAAGGATTACCACGACCTGGATCCACAACGTTTTACCAACATCACCAATGGGGTAACGCAGCGGCGTTTTCTGATCCTGGCCAATCCCCAATTGGCCGAGCTGCTCAATGATACGATTGGTGATGCCTGGACAAGGGATCTGGAACATTTGGTGGAACTCGAGGATTGGGCGGAAAAGCCTGATTTTCAGGAGGCCTGGAAGGGTGTCAAACTGAGCAACAAGCAGCGACTGGCCAGGATCATCCAGCAGACATCGGGTGCCGAAGTTGACCCTGTAAGTCTGTTTGACTGCCAGATAAAGCGTTTTCATGAATACAAGCGTCAACACCTGAACATTCTGCATATCATCAGCCGCTATTTTGAGCTGAAAAAAGGATTGCGCCGCAACGCGCCGCAACGCACCTTTTTGTTTGCCGGCAAAGCGGCGCCTGGATACTACTTCGCAAAGCTCATCATTGAGCTGATACACGCTGTCGCCAGGACAGTCAATTCCGACCCGGATACTCGTGACAGGATGCGTGTCGCATTCCTGCCCAACTTCAATGTGAGTCGAGCCGAGAAGATCTACCCTGCAGCTGACCTTTCGCAACAGATATCAACAGCGGGCATGGAGGCTTCCGGGACAGGTAACATGAAATTCGCGCTCAACGGCGCCTTGACCATCGGCACCCTGGACGGTGCGAACATCGAGATCCGTGAGCGGGTTGGCAAAGAAAACTTCTTTCTGTTCGGTATCACCGAACCGGAAGTGGCAAGTCGCCGAGCCGGACACTACCAACCCCAGGATCGCTACCTGAAGGATCCACAACTACGGGAAGCAATCGATGCGATTGCAAAGGGCTACTTTTCACCCGGTGACAACGAAAGATTCCGGCCCCTGGTGGAGAATTTGCTACAGTATGACCACTTCTTCGTTCTAGAAGATTTCTCAGCCTTTCGGGCATCACAACAGCAGGTTGATGATACCTGGAATGAACCGAGCAAGTGGACCCGTGCATCGATACTGAATTGCGCCCGTTGCGGCTGGTTTTCATCTGACCGGTCGATCAAGGAGTATTGCGAGAAAGTTTGGCGGGTCGATCCTGTGCCGATAGCACAAAGTCCAGTTTCCTGAGCAGCAATAGCTGGGACGCCCCGTGCCTCTTCAGGCATACATGGGGGAGTGGTGAATGATCCTATGTAATATTCACCTAAAAAGATCAGTTGGACAGCGTGAAGGGTGCGCTTGTGGTGGTGCAGGGCAAGGGTCGCTCCTGCACATCCATGTGCCCGCGACACTTGTGCATCCCTGCACGGCGCGCAACGAC
>JARRQD010000243.1:0-5939 GCA_037382205.1 Candidatus Thiodiazotropha sp. | reverse complement strand
GATAGGAGACGCGATTGGCCACCGAACTGAATGAAGTATGGGGATAGACCTTTTCTCCTTGCCGCAACAAGTCCAGGCCATAGAGATCGAAACCGGTTTTGGTGATACCGGCGAAGACGCCAACGCTGTGCTCGTACCGTGCACCCAATGACTCCCGGGTATATCCGGCATCCTCCAACACCTCCCAGCAGCTTTGCAAGAACAGCCGTTCCTGCGGGTCCATGTTGACGGCCTCACGGGGCGCGAGTTTAAAAAACAGCGGATCAAATTCCGCATACCCGTCGATAAAACCGCCCCACTTGCAATAGCTCTTGCCCTGCTCGAGCGCCAACTCTGGATCAGGTTCGAAGAACCCCTCCAAGGGCCAACGCTCCTGTGGAATTTCGCTGATGCAGTCCTTACCGTGCTTCAGGTTCTGCCAATACTCGTCGAGGGTCTGTGCTCCTGGATAGCGACCGCTTACGCCGATAATGGCAATGGGTTCATTCGAAGCCTGGATCGAGTGACCTGCATTTGCCCCGCTTTTCACTGGTTTGCGGGCGACAGAGGCATCCTGTACCGGGGTCTCTTCCGTAAAACGAATCACCGGGGTGGAGACAACACGCTGGGACTCGGCATCCAGGCCCGTCCACTCAGTGCAGATCTGCGGATAATCCTCGGCGAGATAGCGTCCCAAAGCCTCAAGGGTCTGATATTCGTAGAACAGCGTCTTGGATATCTCACCGAAGACCGACTCCAGCTTTTCGTTGAGCTGCGTGATCATGATGGAATCGATGCCGTAGCTCTCCAGGGGCTCTTCAGCATCTATCCTGTCTGCATCCAATTTGATGACTTCGCTAAACAGTTGTTTGAGCTTATGCCGCAGCTTTTCGTGGAGTCGCGCATGATCAAACGACGCTGTAGTCGCTGCCGTTCGCGCCTCACCGCCCGATACCTTCCTGGCCAATCGATCCCGAAGCTTATCAAGCTCGCCTTCCATGACCATGATTTGCGACCACTCGGACGCCAATGAGCGGTAGAGCGCCGCGATGCCTGAGGGAGCGCTCATCGCACTCATGCCTAGCTGTTGGCGTACGCGGCCCTGTCTTTCTGCGTCCATGCGCATGCCGCCAGTTTCCCACAACGGCCAGTTTAGCGACAGGGTGCGACCTCGGCATTCACCACGCGCCACCCGTTCGTTCCGGTATACCGCATAACGGTCCATGAAGGCATTGGCAACCGCGTAATCCGCCTGCCCGGGACTGCCGAGCACACCAGCACCGGACGAGAATACGATGAATAGATCCAGCTCCTGCTCACAACTGGCCTGGTCCAGATTCACCAGGCCAGCGACTTTTGGCGCCAGTACGGCTTTTAGTTCCCCGGGATTCTTGTTCAGGATGTAATTGTCATTTATCACGCCAGCGCTGTGAATGATGCCGTCCAGACGGCCATAACGCTCAAGAATATCGCCCATCAGCGCCTCCACCGCCTCGCCTTGAGTGACATCGACCTGGCGATATTCGACCGACTCACCCAAGGCCTCCAACTGCGCTTGCCTCTCCTTGCTTAGGACCGAACGTCCGGTCAGGATCAACTGCGCACCCGGCACCTGTTCGACGATCTCCCGGGCAAACAGCCGGCCCAATCCTCCAGCGCCACCGCTGATGAGATAGACACCCTCATCCTTCCATGGCGGCGCGCCAAAATCCGTAGCGGTATCAATTTCACGCCAACCGGCAACCCAACTCTGCCCATCTGCATAACGAATGTGCTGGTCTGCAGGATAACGACTGTCGAGTTTCAATTTTTCAGCCAGCCCCTCACACGTTTCCACGGCTGCTATCTCCAGCAGCTGGACCCTGAGCTTGGGGTTTTCCAACGCGGCTGTTTTCAACAGACCGGCCAAGCCCGCGAAGACCTGCGCCTCATCCTGCGCCGGTACCACGACTTGTAACAACACACGGCCGCGCGACTTGTCTCGCAACACCACTTGGATGGCTTCGAAGAGCCGCAGTGTAGCGCTCTCAAAACGTGCGGCTATACCCCCCGTCTCGGTCGCCACCTCCAGGCAGTTGGCACCCGGCAGCCGTTCCTCGATCGCCCGCGCTGCAATATCCTTGACGGCGCAAAGCACCACCAGATGTTGTGCATAGGCCGGCGGCTCGGTTGCGTCGTCTAGGATCCGTGCATCCCACGCCGGGCGGAGCAGCAGCGTGTCGATGGCCGGTGTCAAAACGGTGTCGGCCTGTGTTTCGGCTGATACCGTCTCAAATTCGGCTGCAAGGCCTGGCTGTGGTTTAGCTATCCAATAGCGCTCCTTGGCAAAGGGGTAGGTTGGCAGATTGACGCGACGCGGCGTAGACTCACCATAAAGCCGACGCCAATCCACCTCCAGTCCGTTGACCCAAAGCTCCAGCAGTTTTGCGTACTTGCCCTTAGCCATCCAGGCATCCAGCGTTGTCGCCATCTCTTCATCGGAGGACAAGGCAGAGAGACCACCCTGATTATGTTTTACCCGTCCGGCAAACCAGCCATCCACGCTATTCTTGCCTTCCAGATAGGCCTGCAGTCTCTGCGCCAACGCCTCGATGCTCTCCACTGTCATGGCCAGGCGAACCTCCATCGCCTCGCGCCCCAGTTGCAGCGTGTAAGCGATATCCGCCAATTCCACACCATCCATCGTCCGATCCCGAAGCGTGGATAACAACTGCCGCGCCCGCATCCGCAGGCGTTCTTCATCCCTGGCCGACAGCAGGATAACTACAGGGCCTGCATCAGCCGTCACCGCTGTTGTGCGAATCTCCGCTGCCGGCAGGTGTTCTTCGATAATGAGGTGGACATTGGCCCCTCCTGCCCCAAAGGAGGAAATACCCGCGCGCCTTGGGTATTCACGGAGCTCTCCATCGATGTCCAGGAGTGGGCGTTTCCATTCCGCCAACTCCCGCTGCACGACAAAAGGCGTGTTGTTGAAATCGATTTCCGGATTCGGCGCCTCGGCATGCAAGGATGGGACAAGCTTGCCGTGCTGAAGCTGCAATAAGACCTTGGTCACACCGGCGATTCCAGCGGCGCTCTCGCAATGGCCGATATTCGTTTTCACTGAACCGAGGGCGCAGAACTGCTTCTCCTCAGTGTCTTGGCCAAAGGCGCGCGTCAGGCCGGCAACCTCTACCGGATCACCCAGCGCAGTACCTGTGCCGTGACCCTCGATATAACTGATGGTGCGGGCGTGAACGCCCGCACGCCGCATCGCCTCGACGATCACCTTGTACTGTGCGACGGGATTGGGCACCGTGTAACCATGGGTCCTGCCGCCTGCGTTCAGCATGCTCCCCTTGATGACGCCATAGATGTGATCGCCGTCGGCTACCGCCTTGTGCAGCGGCTTGAGCAGGATAGCACCAACCGCTTCTCCATCCACGAAACCATCCGCCCCGGCCCCGTATGAACGACACTGTTCACTCGCAGAGAGCATTGCCATTTCGCTGAGATTCAAATAGTGGTCCGGATCGACGATCAGGTTCACGCCACCGGCGATGGCGCACTCACTCGTACCACTGTTGAGGCTCTCCAGCGCCATATGGATCGCCGTCAGGGAGGAGGAACAGGCCGTATCGAGCGCCAGGCTCGGTCCCTGGAAATTCAACAGATAGGATACACGGTTCGCAATCGACCAATAACTGGTAGCGCTCGGATAGTCGCTGTTCATGACGCCAACGAACACACCGACCCTGCCCTCGGCACTGAGTGTCTTGGGCGTATAGCCCGCGTCTTCGATGGAGGCATAGGCCTCTTCCAGGAACAGCCGTTCCTGCGGATCCATCTTCTCCGCCTCGGCGGGGGAAATCTGAAAGAACAGGGGATCGAATTTGTCGATCTCCTTCAGAAAACCACCCCACTTTGTGTAGCTACTGCCCTTCCTGCCTCGCTTTTCATTAAAATATTTTTCCCATACCCAGCGCTCCGCTGGTATTTCGGTGATGCAGCTCTTCCCGTTTTTTAGATGTTCCCATAACGCATGGGTTGTTTCGGCCTGGGGATAACGTCCAGAAAGACCGACAATAGCAACGTCCTGCGCCCCAGGGTATCGCTGGGGCTGCGACTCCGTCTTTTGCGCCGAGGGATGGACCAAAAAGCGTTTTGAACGATCACGACTCGGCTCCACCTCAACGATCGATGGCGGCACAAAATGATCATCGGCACTCCCCATGTCTTGTGCTGCGGGCTCTTCCACTCCCAGCAACTCGACCCATTCGGCTTTATGGGTGGCAAGAAGATAGGCGGTTAGGGCATCGATACTCTGATGCTCAAAGAATATCGTGCTGCTGACATCGCCGAATACTTCGCGCAGGACATTGGTCAGCCGCACTACGATAATGGAGTCGATACCATAGGTTTCAAAAGGCGCGGCCGTGTCGATCTTGTGGCTGGGGATCTTCAACGTGTCACCAATCACGCGCTTCAGATAGGCCGTGCTTTTTTCCAGCAACCACCCATCGTTGGCTTTCGCCGGTAAGGATGCTACCGATCGCTGCGTCGCAGGCTCACGCCTGTTCGACGCAGCGCTGGCCGCCGGTGTTTCTCCCTTCGTCATCGGCAGGGTCGGTTGTTTTTGCCGCACCACACCATCGCTCTCGGCCATAATGATCTGTTGTCCCAAGTCGGCCCCAGCACGGGCCGGGAACAGGACGCAACGCAACCCCTCGTCTTCCAACACCGATTGCCAGGTTTCGGGGAGTAAACCCGGACTACCCTTAATGCGCAGCATCGGGTCTTCGTACAACCACCAGCCTTCCAGCAGACCGAAAGTCAAGTGGGCAAACAAGCTGTTTTCACCCAGCTCATTGAGCAAGATCACGCCATTGTGCTGTAAGGCCGCCTTGGCATTGCGCAGTGTTTGCCGAACATTCTTTGTTGCATGCAGCACATTGGCGGCAATGACGATGTCATAGCTGCCAGCCTGAATACCCTGTGGAGCCAGCGGTGACTCGACATCGAAGATCTGGTAACGCAAAAAGGGATTGCCTGGCCCATATGTTTCTTCCCCATGCAGCAGGAACGCCTGGGAGATATCGGTATAACAATATTCTTGAATGTGTCCCTGATAGGGTTTGAGTTTCGCAAGCACAACCGCTGTCGTGCCGCCTGTCCCCGCACCGATCTCAAGCAGACGAATGCGCGTGGAGGGATCTTGGGCCAAGCGCTGTTCCAGGTAGACGACTATGCCCTCGGCAAGCACCTCATTGAAGTAATCGGCCAGTGGGTTGTCCTTATAGATCCCTTCCACCAGCGTCACAGAAGCATCTGGAAACATGACATCGGTGGCCAATCGTCTACCGGTAAGGATATCCGGGAGGAGACGCAAGGTGGTCTCAACCAACGCCACCTGAGCCTTACGGCCGGGTACGCGCGACCAGGCCGTCTTTTTTGACGCCCACTCGGCCCATGTCGCTTCGACATCAACGATCAATGCCCCGTTGACGGTGTAGCTGAGACCGTCATAGCTTAAGTAGTGTTTTGCCACCAATACCCTGAGGCTCTCCTCCAACCAACGGCTGTATACCTCAGCCAACCCGATCCTGCTTTTCAGTGCCTCCAGTTTGATCTGCGACTCCACCACGAATCCGAGGGATTGCAACTGCCCCAGTAATAATTTTTCGAGCAGCGCTTCCATCTCCTCGCCCTGGCGCAGTGCTTCCTGCCTCAGCGGGGCCACGCGCGCACCATCATCTATGATCTTTTCCGACAACCCCTGAAGATTCGGTGGTAGGTGCCGGGCATAGGTGCGGCACCATTCATCCCTGTTCAGGTTGGTCATCTCCAGCGGCTTGGTGGTCTTGATCAAGGCGACCTGATCCAAGGGGCCGGCAAGTAGCGAATCTAGAGCATCCATTCCCTCGGCCATGTCTATGGAGCCTACCCCCAGCCTGTCCATGCGCTCACGGTATTCATTCGAG
>JARRQD010000242.1:0-6663 GCA_037382205.1 Candidatus Thiodiazotropha sp. | reverse complement strand
CCCCCACGTAATGTAACATTCTCTCCATTGGGATTTTTCAGGTAACGACCTTCCACATGTAACATAGGGGTTGGCATCCCCAGCCAGGCAAAGGCATTGACAGGAAAAATCACTGCCATCATTAATAAAATAAGTATTTTGTTTTTCATAATAAATTCTCTGTCCTAACTTATTGTTCCACTGCATATGATGGGTCTATGCTCCAGGCATAGCCGTAAGAGGGTATTGGGAATTTCCGTTTCCCAGAAGTGCCGAATGAAGCGATAGCTGAATTCATTCAGATAGTCCTGTAAATACCGATGACTGGTACCATGAAACGCCCCGAGCAGGAATCTCTTCAGATTGTCGAATGACTACATGCACCCAAGGCAGTCACTCATCGGCATTATTTTTACCCTGATTCAATGAGATTTCCGATTACTGATTCCAGATAGCATAAATTAAAAGTTTTTGTGTCATAAGCATCAGTTTTTATATGTATCATGTAAGGTAGATTGATATCTTTGACGTTCATCACAGACTCGGTTTCGAATGCGTCAGTCGTTCCCTGCTGATCCTAGGCGAGCCAGGCTTCGGAAAGAGTGTGACGCTCCTTGAGCTCGCTCGAAACTTACTTGGGCTGACCGGTGAAGATAATATACAACCGGTTCCACTGGTCCTCAGCTTATCCTACTGATCGAACTTTCTGAGTAAACCCGAAGATTGAGTGGCGCATGAGTTTGTTTCGAAGTGCCAGGCGCCTAAATGCATCGACTACCGCTGGCTGAGTACACATTGTAATGTGCTGCTTCTCGACAGCCTTGATAAGGTACCGTGAAATGAGTAATAGGGGTCAGACCCAATGCCAGTAAATAAAACAATAACCCGTCAATTACAAAGTACATTTGTAATGTATCCAGTAACGCCTTCTGTTGAATTTACTGACTTTTCTAGTTGGTATAGGACACCCAAAGTCCTATTGAGAATGAACTGAGAGGTACCAGGCTGATAGAATGGAGCGGATCGCTCCGCTAATCGATTCAAGGAGGAATCACTATAACCCGCGCACGAATGCTGCTCATTGCGCTTGAACCACGACGCCCTACTACCCCACCATCAGTCGCTGTGTACGCTGCGCATTACTCTGCGGTGAGGACAGCCTTACCGGCAAAGGTATAAGGAGAATAACCGCTATCAGCCATGTATATCAAGGCAGAAAACTGGGGCCTGAATCATCCGTCTATCCGACCTCAATCTAGGGGCGAAAACCTATCACTTCTAGCCACAAGGAAAAACTAACTGAATTCTTACCAAACTGTATATTGTTCAACTACATTCAGTTCCGCAAACTGCTTCCATAAGTCTATAATATTTCCTATACGATTAGTCCTTATCCGAATGGAACTGCTCCCGCTAACCCGCATGCCGCTGAGCAAGCCTCACATAGTGCTCGGCCGTATAGGGAATGATCTCACGCTCTTTTTCAGTCAGTTCCCTGACCCGGCGCGCCGGACGCCCTAGCCAGAGATAACCACCCTCCAGGGTTCTGCCCTGAGGTACCAGCGAGCCAGCGCCCAACATCACCCCCGGTTGAAGAATAGCCCCATCAAGAATCGTCGAGTCCATGCCGATGAAGCAGCCATCAGCGATTTCACAGCCATGCAGAAGCACCCGGTGACCCACGGTCACCCCATCGCCAATCACCAGGGGCCGGCCACCCGGTAGATAATAGCTGTCATGGGAGACATGCATAACTGAGCCATCCTGGATATTGGTCCTGGCGCCAATCTCGATGTTATGCACATCTCCCCTGACTACGCTCATTGGCCAAATCGAGGCTTGTGAGGCAATATGGACATTACCAATCACCACGGCCGTCTCATCGACCCAGGCATCATCTGCGATTTGTGGTTGATTGGATTCAAATGGGCGTATATTCGTCATAGCTATTGGAGGTTCCTGAACCTATGGAAATTGTACTTTTTGTGTTGATCGGCGCCGTGGTTGTTATCCTCATATACGGCGTCATGATTTACAACAACCTGGTGCGTCTAAAACACGATGTTACCAAGGCCTGGGCAAATATCGACGTTCTGCTAAAACAGCGTCACGATGAACTCCCCAAGTTGGTTGAGACCTGCAAACAATACATGAAATATGAAAAGGAAACCCTGGAAAAGGTGATGAACGCCCGAGCAGCGGTCAACCGGGCCATGCAACAGGGGGATGTGGGCGCGGTAGGCGCCGCCGAGGGGCAGCTGCGGCTCGGTCTGGGCAATCTGTTTGCGGTGGCGGAGAACTACCCCGACTTGAAAGCCAATGAAACCTTCCTGCACCTGCAGAGCCGCATCACCGGACTGGAAAACAGCATCGCTGACCGGCGAGAGTTCTATAATGAAAGTGTGAACAATAACAATGTGCGCATCGAGCAGTTTCCCGATATCATTCTCGCCAAACAATTCGCCTTTAAGGCCGCTGAACTGCTTGAATTCGATCAGACTGAGCTCACTGACGTTGATATGGGTACTTTATTTAATTGATGCAGGAAATCGCCAATTTATCGACAGGGGCTTTTCTCTTTTAGAGCGCCCTGTTGATCCTTCTGACACTGGGCGCCCTCTATTTCACTTTCTACCACCTGCATCGTGCCCGACTGATCGAGGACACCCCAACATCACGTATACGATCCGCCCCCCAGGGTTATGTGGAACTGATTGGCGAGGCCGACAGGATGCAGGGAGAGCCCGTGATATCCCCGCTCAGCGCCACCCCTTGCTGCTGGTGGCGCTATAAAGTCGAGCGTAAGGATGACAAAGGCTGGCGTTCGATTCGCCGGGAAAAGAGCCAAGCACTGTTCCTCATTAAAGACGAGACTGGCGAGTGCATACTTGATCCGGAGGGGGCCACCATTACACCCAGTGAGCGGAATATCTGGTATGGCCCCGATGCAACCCCTTCAGCCGGACCAGATCGTGGGATTGGAACCACCCACAGCCAGTTCAATCGCTTCGGATTGCAGATATCGATCAACACCACTTTTGACGGTGACTATCGCTATACGGAAGAGTTGATCCTGCCCGGTGATCCGCTCTATACCATCGGGCTGTTCAGTTCACTGGGCGAGCTGGACAGAAAAGCCATGCGTGATGAGATGATCAAAGAGCGTCTACGTCAATGGAAGGCAGACCATGCGACTCTTTTGGATCGCTTCGATCTAAATAATGATGGCAAAATTGATCTGGACGAGTGGCAATCGGCCCGCAAAGCGGCAAAAGAGCAGGTGACCATTGAGCAGATGAAAGAGGATCAGCAGCCCCTGCATACCCTCAGTACAACCGGCTCAAGCCGTCGCCCGATGTTGATCTCAACCAAGGAGGAGTTCGACCTGGTCAGACGCTTCCGCTACTACTCATTTTTTACCCTGGTGATCCGCTCAAACTCCGGCGTAACCAACAGCTCCTATGAAGGGTTTCGCTGCCGGGAGCGTCTGTATAAAGTCTACGCCTATGGTGGCGATGAACAACTGACTGCGATAGCAGGCACCGACTGGGAGCCCATCGCAAAAGATGAATCAATCGACTATCGGGCCACCCTCTACGATGACCTGTTGTGTAATCTGCAGCTTGGCGAACCGAATCCAACGCAGAAGGTCATTGAGGCGATGCGGAACAATCGCAAGGTTGAAAGATTCTAAGGGGATTCATTGCGCTTGATCCCGCACTTTAACCAGACAATTTCACTGCTGTCGACAGCTATTCGGGCTTTCACCGAATCCGGCAGTGATCGATACTCAGCGTAACAAAGAAAATCAGCTATCAGGAACAGCAACATGACAAACGCCCTGCTTGATATGACCGGACTACCCCCCTTCAGTAAAATTACCCCTGAACAGGTGGAACCGGCCATCGACGCACTTTTGCAGCAGAACCGCCAGACCATGCAGAAGCTGCTCGACAATCTGGCCAATCCAAGTTGGGGTAATTTTGTCGAACCCCTGGAAATTGCCGAAGACCAACTCAACAGAACCTGGTCACCGGTCAGCCACATGAACTCTGTGGTCAACCAGGATGAGCTGCGTGAAGTTTACAACGCCTGCCTGCCGAAATTGAGTGACTATGCAACGGAGGTGGGCCAAAACAGTCGCTTGTGTGAGGCTTACAAAAAAGTCGCTGAACTGCCCGACCTGGACAGTGCACAACGCAAGATGCTCGAAAACACCCTGCTCGACTTCAGACTCTCAGGGGTCGATCTGCCGGAAGAGAAGAAGCAGCGCTTCAAAGAGATCAGCCAGAGCCTCTCAAAACTGACCACCAAATTCGAAGAGAACCTGCTTGATGCGACCAATGGCTGGAGCAAGCTGATCACCGACCCACAACAGCTGGCCGGCCTACCGGAGTCGGCCATGGCGTTGGCCAAACAGACGGCTGAACAGCGCGATCAGCAGGGCTGGTTACTGACTCTGGAGTTCCCCTCCTACTTCCCAGTCATGACCTATGCCGACCGACAGGAGCTGCGTAAGGAACTCTATGAGGCCTACGCCACCCGGGCCTCTGACTGCGGCCCCCATGCGGGTCAATGGGACAATAGCGAGGTGATGGAGCAGATCCTGGCGCTACGCCATGAGCAGGCGCAACTGCTCGGTTTTAGCAACTACGCCGAACGCTCTCTGGCACGCAAGATGGCGCGCAATACCGATGAGGTAATGGGGTTCTTGACCGATCTGGCGCAGCGCTCCAAAGCTCAGGCCGAGCGGGAACTGGCCGATTTGACCCAGTTCGCCAGTGAAAACTATGGCGTCGATCGGTTAGAGGCCTGGGATATCGGCTACTATTCTGAAAAACTTCGTCAGCACCGTCACGCCATCAGCCAGGAAGAGTTGAAACCCTATTTTCCTGAAACCCGGGTTGTACCCGGCATGTTCGCAGTGGTCGAGCGCCTCTATGGCATCCAGATCCAAGCGGTTGAAGGGGTGGATGTGTGGCACCCGGATGTGCGCTTCTATGAGATCCGCGACAAACAGCATCAGCTCCGAGGGCAGTTCTATCTCGACCTCTACGCTCGACCCAAAAAACGCGGCGGTGCTTGGATGGACGAGTGCGCAACGCGCTTCTTCACAGAGTCTCTGGATCAGGTTCCGGTCGCCTATCTGACCTGCAACTTCTCACCCCCAGTGGGTGATCAGCCAGCCCTCTTCACCCATGATGAGGTCGAGACTCTGTTTCATGAATTCGGTCACGGTCTGCATCACATGCTGACGCGCATCGACTACCCAGGAGTGGCGGGAATCAACGGCGTCGCCTGGGACGCGGTAGAACTGCCCAGCCAGTTCATGGAAAACTGGTGTTGGGAGAAGGAAGCATTGGCGCTGATCTCCGGCCATGTGGAGAGCGGCGAGCCCATTCCGGACGAACTCTATCAGCGCTTACACAGTGCAAAGAATTTCCAATCCGCCATGCAGATGGTGCGCCAGCTCGAATTCTCCATCTTCGACTTCCGCATTCATCAGGAGTATGACCCAAGTCAGGGGGGGCGGATTTATCAAATACTCAATGAGGTACGGGAGCAGGTCTCGGTGATTTTCCCGCCATCCTGGAACCGCTTTGCACACGGCTTTTCGCACATCTTTGCCGGCGGTTATGCTGCTGGCTACTACAGTTATAAATGGGCCGAAGTACTCTCCGCTGATGCTTTCTCCCGGTTTGAGGAGCAAGGCATTTGATTCAACCTAAAAAAATCAGTTGACCGCTCCATTCTACTAGCAGATTACTGATTTTAAAGAAAATAGCTTCGATGGTTATGTCACCTGCTGGGTGAATCACGCTACAACGTGAATGGCTCGCCTGTGGCGGCGCATGGCGGCGTTGCAACTCCTTGGAATAGCAGGCTATTCCGCGTCGTTGCGCCTTGCCCTGCACCACCACAAGCGCACCCTTCACGCTGTCCAACTGATCTTTTTAGGTTCAACCTAAAAAAATCAAGATTTTCAGCTCAGTAAATCTAACTTGAAAAATGGTGGATTGTTAGGGTCGGGGAAATCAATAATCATCCAAAGATTGCGCTGGATTTTGTCCCGGATTCTAGGCGCACAAAGGGGAGCATAGCCGCTCTACGTGACCCTTTGTGCAACAACCCAGCCGGGGCAAAAGACAAGCAAGATTGGATGATTATTTATTTCTCCGGCCCTTACCTTTCGGCGCAGACAATCGATCGGTGATACCACACCAGATCAGGCGGTTGTGAAGAGGTCAAAAAACAGCCAATAAACCAGACTGGCCAGTATCAAACCGAAGAACATCACCGGGAGTCCACTTTTTATCCAGCTCAACGGGGTAATTCTGGCCTCTGGCAACCCACTCTTTTCAGACTCACTGACTGCGATGATGTTGGCTGTGGCGCCCAGATGGGTGCCGTTACCCCCAAGACCGACTCCAAGCGCCAGCGACCACCATAGGGGAGCAATATTCACCCCACTGCTCTCCAGACCCATGATGATCGGAATCATCGTCACGGTGAAAGGTATGTTATCCACCACAGCACTGAGGATCGCGGCAACCCACATCAGCAACAGACCGGTCACCAGCAGCATTTGCGGATCCTGGGCGAGCGTGGCCAATTCATGACCTAATAGATCAAGCAAACCTGAGGCCTCAACCCCTCCAACGATCATGAATAGACCGGCAAAGA
>JARRQD010000241.1:2881-10325 GCA_037382205.1 Candidatus Thiodiazotropha sp. | reverse complement strand
CGCGCTATTGTGCGTCGTTGCGCGCCGTGCAGGGATGCACCAGTGTCGCGGGCACATGGATGTGCAGGAGCGACCCTTGCCCTGCACCCCCACAAACGCACCCTTCACGCTGTCCAACTAATCTTTTTAGGTTAAATTGTAATGATTATCAAATTCGCATAGTTTCTGGAGAGTAAATGTAAACCAGCCAAAGATGCCCGCCTGGGTGGCGGGCACCAATTTAGCTCACCTCAGAACTCGCTGCGTAGGCCAAAACTGATGGTATGGGCAGTCCAGTCGCTGTGGGCGAGGATGGTGCTGTAGTCGATGAAACCAACCAGGCCATTCTTAAACTGAGCCGAGGTGCCGAGTCTGAGCCGCAGGTAGTCCCGATCAGGGTCGTCGCTTTCGATGCGGATTGCCTGAGCATTAGGATCACCGACGAAATAGGCGCTGAACACCTGGGCGTCATCCTCGAACTCATGCAACCAGTCGAGACGGGTGTAGGGGATCAAAATGCCCCAGTCAGCGCTGTGGGTGTAGGCCAGCCGGCCACCGAGTTTGAGGGTTAGCCAGGTCTGGTCAGAATCATCCACCCGGGTGGCCCAGCCGCCACCGTCTGCATTCGGATTGGAGACCTTTTCGGTGAATCCATCCACATCCGACTTGAGGTACTCCAGGTCAGCTCTGGGGCCAAAACTCCAGGGGCCGTTACTGAAATCGTAACCGGAACCGATAAACAGACTAACCATACTACCGTCATAGTCAGCGGTGAGTTTCTGATCCACTGTGGCCAATCCCTCAAGCTGATAACTGATGCGGCGGCTCTGGTCGAAGCTGTTGTCCCCATAACCGAGGGAGAAGTCGATAAAGTAGTTCTGCTCGGCGTAGTAGGTGCCATAGAGATTGAGGCTGTAGCCCTGGGTGTCGATCTCGGCGGCATCGTCATCCAGTTCGGTCGCTGTGTCCACATAGCCAAGGGCGCCACCGAGGATGAAATTCTGGTTGATACGATAGTCGAGGCCCATGGTCAGACCGAAGGTATCGAAATCGAGGCTCGATTCGAGATCGGTCTGATCCTTGTTGCCGGTGGAGATGTCGCCGGTGATGAAGAAACCCAGACGATTCTCCATCAGTGGGTTATCGCCACTGGCGCCAGCACCTCGCTGACGATAGGCCTGGGCGATGGTGTCGATGGAGAAGGGCTTGTCGTCGATCAGCAGATCGAGCCCCTGGAAGGAGATGCCGCTCGCCCCTGCACGCAGTGCGGCGATGCGGGAGCCGAGATTGCGGATCTGCGCCTGCCCACCCTGTTGGGAAGAGCTGTTGGCCTTGGTAGCCGCTTCCGGGGCGACCTGGCTCAGCGCAGAACCGGTGTTGGGATCGCCATTGATGGCGGCGCCGACCACATCGTTACAGTCCTCCTGGAGCTGGTCGGTGAGGCGGCCGCTGGGGCAGGCTTCGCCGATCACCTCGGCCAGTGCGCCAAGATTTGGGTTGCCGCCGGTGGCTCCCGTGGTTTGTGGTGCGAATGCCACCTGTATATTGCAACTGCTTTCAGCGGCCAGTTCGGTGCCACAATCATTGGTTTGTGTGAAGTCCCCTTCTGTTGTGATGCTGTTGATCGTCAGGGGTGCTGTGCCCTGATTGGTCAAGGTGACCGTCTCAGGCTCACTGCTGGAATCTACGGGTGAGTCCGGAAAGCTAACCTCTGTATCGGATGTCACCAGATCGGCAATCGTACCCATGACTGTCAAACTGACGACTTCGCTCACATCAAGGTTGCCATCGGTCGTGCTGATTTCAAATGACCCACTCAGTTCTCCAGCCGTTGTCGGCTGTGCAGTAACGGTTACAGTACAGCTGCTACTGGGGGCCAGGGTGGTCGGGCAGTCATTGGTCTCGCTGAAGTCACCACTGATTGACAAGCTGACTGCGTTTAGGCTTGTCGTACCCTGGTTGCTGATGGTTATGTCTTGGCCAGCACTTTCGCTGCCAACCGGCGTATCGGCGAAACTCAGGTTGGAGGGAGTGACATCAAGTTGGGTAGTCAACGCAGTCAGACCGACAGCGGTCAGGTCGATTGAAGAGCTGGTGGCGCCTTGTGGGGCGCTACCGCTGGCTGTCAGGCTGCCGCGAATATCTCCGGTTGCTGTGGGTGTGACATTCACGGTGATGGTACAGCTGCTTCCCACTGTTAGGGATACTGGGCAGTCATTAGTCTGGGCGAAGGGACCTGTGGCAGCTATCTCATTGATAGTGACTGCTGCGTTGCCTGAGTTGCTTAATGAGACCGATTGAGAACTGCTGGTCGTGCCGATATTAATCGATCCAAAGTCGAGATTGTTACTGTCAAGGATCAGGTCGCCGCGAATACCGACGCCAGTCAGGGGGATAGACGGAGCAATGGGGAGATAACTCATACCAAGTACAATCGAGCGATCGAAGCCGGCAATATCGATGGATCCGGTTCGTGTGCCACTGGTGGATGGTGTAAAAGTGGCGGTAATGGTACAGCTGGTCAGTTCATCGAGCAGCATTGGTGAGATAGGGCAGTCATGGGTAATGGCGTAATCGCCATTGGCGGTGATCGAGGTAAACTCTATGGCGGACCCTGTGTTGTCGTTATTGAAAGTGATGGTTAGCGGGGTGCTGGCGACACCGACGCCGAGATTGCCGAAGTCGAGTGATGCTGGTGCGGTTGAGTAGACCGCTGACGCTGTTATCGAATAGAGCAACAGAAACAGAGCGATCAGGCACCGATGCCGCTTTGTGATAGACCAGTGTTGCACAGTAACTGCATGACCAAGGTAAAACATCAAGACTCTCCCCGATAGGATTATTAGTTATATTTGGGCCTGCCAAACATCAATCCAAGTTAAGCCGTCCTGCTGGGAGATGTTATGTCCCAGTAGGGTAGCTTGGATCTGTTTCAGATAAGCCCTAACCTGGCCTGATTCGGTACCGGGCTTGTTGTTTAAGCAATCTCCGATTCACATATGCTTTGTCGTTCAAACAACAACCGGAATCCAGGATCTTCGATCGTATGGATAGCGGCTTGCATCGAATTGACCTATGAATTATCTCTTCCCTTAATGTTCAGCTCAATGGCTGGTCAACCTTGTGGTATGAAGAAAAATTCTCCAGCTTCATGCCCGCCATGTTTAATTGGAGCATATTCCGGTATCTGGTCAATACCAAATTTTGATGCTGTCTGTTGCACCTCTTTGGCCAGTCCACGGAATAGAGTATAGGCCTCCAGTACAGAGTTGTTATCTTTCAGGGTCTTAAGAAATGATTTAGCAAACACGGAGTGTTTCCCGCCACCTTGGTCGAGTACCGGTTTCAGCCCCCCGGAAGTGAGTACGGTGCGGGAGCGGGTTTTGGCCATCACTTTCAGCCATTTGGTTTTGATCTCGTAAGACATGCCCACATCCAATCTTGCCATGGATGAACGGGTCAGGGAGCCCGAATAGCAGGAATCGGCAACCACTAAAATGTGCTTGGCCGACATAGCGTTAAGAATGTCTGTGATTGCGATGTTGGATATCCAGTTCGCCGTGCTGTTCGGTTCGGCATCCACAGGTAGCCAATAGCCACGCAAATTGACCCGGTCAAGCTCGCCATGGCCTGCATAGTAGATCAACAGATTGTCCTTTTCGGTCAGCTCCTCTCTGAGTTTGTTTAGTGCTGAGAGCATATCGTAGCGTGTGGCATTCATCAGTACAGTGGTTTTGAAGCCATATTTATCCCTGAGCAACTCGGCGGCCTCCTGAGCATCGGTTGTGGCGCTGACCAGATTAGGAAAGCTGTTGTACTGGTTGTTACCGATCACCAGGGCGTGATACGTGCCGAAGTCGACTTCGCCGATCAACCGCTTGGTGTCGGCGACAGGGTCGACGGCCTTGTCAGATATCAGCTGTGGTTGCTGCACATTGCGCATCTTCGGAATCAGCAGGAACTCCAGGCTGGTGCGTTGTCCTTTTTTATCGATCGCGACCATTTTTACCGGCGTTTGATCGTTGCCAACTTTGACTTTGGTTGAAAATATACCAAGTGTATCGGGTGCCTGCGTTTGATCATTAACAGTAAACGAGACCAGTCCAGCCGGTGCCGATACTTTGCCAGTGACAAGACGCTCTTTTGAGGCAGAACGCAGACGTACGCTGGGGACACCTCGGGTCAGGGCAATCGGGGGGTCAAGGATCTCAATGGTTGGTCCAGATAGTGCGGCGGTCTGGCGCTGATTACGCAGATCAGCCAGTTGGGTTCTGTAGCGCAGCGCTTCAGCCTGAAAGCGGTCAATCTTAACTTGTTGCTCCTGTATTTCATCTAGATAGGTCTGTTCTGAGGCTTTCAGTTTTTTCAGCTCCAGCTCTTTTCGAGCCGCTGTAGTTTTAGTTGAGACCAACTCCTTTTGTGTCTGAAACAACAGTTTCTGTTGACGAGCCAGATCCGGGTTGAGCTTACTGATCTGTTGCTGATTGAGTTCCAGCTGTTGTTGTGACTGGGCCAGCTTCTCATTGAGCGCTGAGATCTCCTGTTCTCTGCTGGCGATGTCCTGCTTGAGCGTTGTGCTTTCAGACAGCTTCTCCTGTTCGAGGGTCTGCAGGCGTTGCTGGTATTGCAGTAACTCCTGTCTTAACTTCGTAACTGCAATACCCTGTTCACCCATCGCACTCTCTTGGAGCTCAGTGTCCCTTTGCAGCTTTGCCAGCTGGCTCTCCAGGGTGATGGTCTTGTTGGTGGCTTCTAACAGTGACTGTTGGGCCTGTTCCAATTGTGTGCGTTGTGCTGCCAGTTTCGGTTGATTGTTGGCGATCACTTGATTCGCTTTAGCCAGTTCATTTTGTGCCTGTTCAAATTTTTGTTTGAGCGTTGAAGCCTGACTGGTCTGTTCGCTCAACGCCTGCTCCAGGGCCTGTTTCTCCTGGCTTGAGAGTCGCAGTGCATCCGACATCTCTTGATGCTGGGCTGTGAGGTCGGTTTCCAGCTGCTGTATGGCTTGTTGCTGAGATTTTACCGCCTGTTCCTGTTGCGCCAGTTTACGGCGAAGCTGTTCAAGCTCCTGCTGGTTTGAGGATGTTGTACTGGCGGGGGCGGCCAGAACGCTACGTGTCTCAATCTCTTTTCTCAGCCCCAGCATACGTTGCTCGGATTTTGCAAGCTTCGAACGTTGAGCGCTCAATTGACCTTTGGTCCTCTCCAGCTGCTTGCGAAGTTGATCGGTCTCGGCTTGCTGCTGTTGGCGCTCCTGCTTCAACAGCCGCAGTTCATTCCGTTCGGCTTTGGAGATCTCTACGGAAGAGGAGAACTGCAGATTGTCACTCTCTAATCCGGAGGCTTTCCGGTACCAGTTGAGCGCCTGAGCCAGATCCTTCTCTACACCAAAGCCTTTCTCGTAGAGAAAGCCCAGATTGATGCGCGCCCGTGAGTTGCCCTGATCGGCCGCTTTTTTATACCACGCCGCTGCGGTCTGATAATCTGGCTCGATACCCATACCTTTTTCATAGATCTCACCAACATAGTTTTGTGCTTCAGCATCACCCTGCTGGGCCTGCGGTAGCCATACCCGCAGAGAGGTACGATAATCGGCTCTGTCAAAGGCCACGTACTCACCACCACGTATTTCACACTCAGATGCGGTTGTCTTGACCGGCCTTCTGGGCGATACATAGGTCATATTCGAGCCCAGTTTGCGTACCTGCCCCGGTAGCAGGCAGTCGACGATCAGCAATTTGTCCGTATTTCCAGCCAATTCGGATAGGGATTGCTGCGATTCCGCCTTGGTTTGATTGGATTGACAGCCAGCAAGGCCAAGCCAGCCGCTGATTATTGCGGAAACCAGGATGGTAAGTGGACTGAATTTGGGGGTTTGATTCAAGCAGGGAAGTTGTAACATGTCTATTTCCAACAGGGATTTCATACACTCTCGATTAAGGATAGACAAAATGCATGATGCTGAAAACGAATAATCGCTCGACTATGACATATTTACGTTTATTTTGCGTTGCAGCATTTTTGCTGCTTGCCGGCTGTACATCCCCAAGCAAACGCTTTGATCAGCGGGCTTCCGAGCTGGGTTTCGATAGACAGGAGTGGCTCGGTGAGGGATTTACTCATGTGATATTTAAAAACTATCCTTCCCATCAGAGATCGGAACTGCATGTCTATCTTGGTGGCGATGGCACACCCTGGGTAAATGGTAAATTCGTCGCTTTGGATCCTACCCCAAGAAATCCAGTCGGACTGCGCTTGATGGCGCTTGATGAGAATCCAAGCGTCTATCTGGGCAGACCTTGCTACCATGGGCGGTACAACACACCGGCCTGCTCACCGTTACTCTGGACCTATCAGCGTTACTCAAATGCTGTCGTGGAGAGCATGGCCAGTGTCATCAATAAGTTGCTGCAGAGAGGGGGTTATAAGCATCTGGTTTTGGTGGGTTTCAGCGGGGGAGGCGGGCTGGCCATGTTGCTGGCGCCTAAGTTGCCTCAGACCCGTCAGTTAGTGACCTTGGCGGGCAATCTGGATATTGAGGCCTGGAGCAAACTGCATGACTATGATGAGCTCAAGGGATCGATCAATCCAACAGCCCAGCCGCCTCTCGATAAAGCCATTCAGCAGTACCATTTGGCTGGCGGAAAGGATCAGAATATCCCACCCTGGATGATTCAGGCTGCGGTGGAGAAGCAGCCAAATGGTCAACTCATTACTTTTGACGAGTTTAGCCACGGCTGTTGCTGGGAAAAGATCTGGGAATCCATGTTGCAGTGCCTGACTGACTCCTGTGATTGGCCACAACGGTACGACTCAGCGCTCACAGTCAATTGATCCCGTTAAAATGTTTTGCGCAGTGCTTTTAATCCTTCATGGTCAGGTAGTTTATCAAGACCTCTGTTGATCAAGATCTCTGCCTGATCCTGTTTGCCATCATCAAGTAGCTTTTCAATCGCAACGACCAGCTGGTCTCCCAGGTTTTGCAGGCCTTGCCAAGCCTGCTTGTTATTCGGATGTAGCGCCAGTACTTGCTGATAGGCGTCATGGGCACTGCTGCCAGAGGGTTCGATATAGCGCCCAACTAATCCATGCACTTCGGCCACTTCGAGTAGATCTTTGACGTGCCGACGTTGCTCCTCTGGGAGGGTCGAAGTCTCTTCCAGTATGATTTCCGGTTGATCTTCGGCCTGGCCAAAGAACAGCATCCAAATCAGGGCCGCCGCGAGCACAAGTCCTGCGGTGGCAGAGAGAGAGATGAGCCATTTCGGTACTCGACTGTCCCGACCTGCACGCGGCCCCGACATTTCCTGAAGAAATTGGGTCGCATTCGCTGTACGTTTTTCCCGCTCAAATTCAAGTCCATGTGAGATTGCCTGCCAGACCTCCTTTGATATCTCCTTGGGTCGCTCAGCTTTCATGCCCAAATCTCTGGCATAGGTTGCAGGTTTGCGGCTGAACGGATGGC
>JARRQD010000241.1:0-2804 GCA_037382205.1 Candidatus Thiodiazotropha sp. | reverse complement strand
CCGGTGTGCCGTATTCGAGCATTTCACAACTGGCGTAGGTGGGAGTCAGCGCGCCCAGAGAGCCGGGATCGAATATGGTGGCGTCTTCGACCACCCGGTCTGACCCTTTGGCTGCCCTGGCGATACCGAAATCGACCACCTTGACCACATTTTTCGAAGCCAGAAAGACGTTTCCTGGCTTGAAGTCGGAGTGGACAATGTTCTTAGAGTGGGCATAGGCGAGCGCCCGACTCATCTGCTGAATGATCGACAGAGCCTCCTGGGTTGGTAGGGCCGCCGGTCGTAGCCTCCTGATTAAATGATCCAGAGGCTCCCCCTGCAACAGTTCCATGGTCATGAAGACGTTTGGCCCATCACGGTCAAAATCGTAGACCGTGACAATATTCGGATGGGCCAGTTGCTGGGCTTTTTTGGTCTCTCTCTGTAGTGCGATGAACGAATCTGGATTGGCCTGGAAATCCTTGGATAGCACTTTGACAGCGATGTATGGATCCCGATCCATGGCTTCGACCTTACGCATGTCTTGTGCCTTGTAGACAACGCCCATTCCGCCACGTCCCAGCATCTCTTCCAGAACAAAGCGGTTTTTCAGCACTGAGCCAACCTGTACCGCCTGGATGTTGTCGGTGTTGAACGCTTCAGTTATGCCGGTATAGGTAGGTGACGTGGTACTTGCTGGATCCGTAGCGGGACTGCTGGCAGTGGTTTCATCCTGCTTTGCACTGTTCGGTGCATTCGCATCCATCAACCGAGTTGGTTGATCTGCGGGGAGGGGATGGTTATCTTTGGTATCCATAGTCCACCATGGTATTAACAGGCCCGGAAAATTAGTGAATCATTGGTCGGTATTGAACGATTCAGTATTATTCTTAATTGACAATCACTTATACCTATTTCTGGTGAGCTGGATAAGCACTTGCTCCAGTTCGAACGATTGTGCAGTTTCAAACAGCATAAGAGTATCGAAAAATGCGCCATGAAGCACGTTATCAGATCTTATTCACAAAGGTGCCAAAAGGCGAATCCAGTTATACCCTAAATCCTTATGGGGTCTAAAGTTTTTGATATATGTGAAGTTAGTTCCTAGGCGCAGGCGCCAAGCTGGGTTTTGTTCAATTGCGATCCGGCCTGGCAACCTGCTTTGACAAACGCCGAGCCTGAACCGCATTGGATATAGGTTTAAACAGAAACGATGCATTTACCCGATTATCATGGTGGCAGTATTGTTAATTTGATGTCCTCGATTCAACAGGGATTGGGCGGTGCGCCACACAGCTACTCTGAGCACCGCTTGCTGTCAGCTGAGCGGATCGCTGAATACCGGCAGGTCTTGCTATGGATCGTCGATGGACTGGGGCTGAACTATCTACGGGCCCAAACAAAGGCAAAGCATCTGAATGCCAATCTACTGGGTGGTATGACATCCGTCTACCCGCCAACCACTTCCACGGCGGTAACAACTTTTCTCACAGGGTTGGCCCCTCAGCAACATGGTCTAACAGGCTGGCATATGTTTTTCTATGAACTGGGGGCGATCCTGGCTGTTTTGCCTGGTAGGCCCAGGTATGGTGGGGTTGCGTATAGCCAGGCGGGTATCGATCTGCAGGCTTTGCTGCAGCTAAAACCCCTTACTGATTTAATACCAGGATCGACCGCATGTCTGGTACCAGAGAAGATCGCCGGGTCGGATTTCACCCAATCTTTACTCGGCAGTTCAAAGTTGTTGACCCACAGCAACCTGCAAGCGCTGCAGCAGAACATCATCGGTAGGATGCAGCAGGGAGAAGAGCGATATCTGTTCGCCTATTGGCCGGAACTGGACAGCCTTGGTCACCGCGATGGTATATGGAGTGAGTCGGCAGGCCATCACTTGATGGAACTTGATCGGTGTTTTAGCGAGATCGCAGCTCAGTGCCACGAGACAGGAACGCTGGTGATTCTCTGTGCCGATCATGGGCAGATAGACAGTCATCCACAGAGGCGGCTTTCGCTGGATGAGTTTCCACGACTGACCGATTGCCTCGCCTTGCCACTAACCGGTGAGCCCAGGTCTGCCTACTGTTATCTGAGACCGGATAAGAGCCACTATTTTGATCAATACGTGACGGATCATCTGGCTGAGAAGGCGAAACTTTATCAATCCAATGAGTTGATCGAGCAGGGATGGTTCGGCCTGGGGGAGAGTCATCCACAACTCAATCGGCGGATTGGAGACCGAGTGCTATTAATGGAAGCGGACTACACCCTGAACGATTGGCTGGCTCAGGAGACCCGTTACCCGCTGATTGGGGTGCACGGTGGATTGAGTGAGGATGAATTGTTGGTGCCCTTAATTGTTGTAGAGCCCTAGCAGGCACTGATTAATTTGTGACGCAGTTGGCACTCGATTGTCGGGATATTTTACACTCACTAAGATGTTTTACTTCAACAAAGTTTCATAAAGTTCTTATTTATTGAAATAAATAAAAATATGGCTCGACTTGTGCATTAATTACTTGATCGCTTGCAACAACTAAAAATAAAACACTGTATGGATGGTGTTAATTGAATTGTGTGTTAAGGATGACTGAGAATGAAATCAAGAATAACGAGGCTTGTTTACATTGCCTGTATGGCAAAACTCCTTCTAATTACACTTGGTGTTTTATCGAGTGAGGTACATGCTGCGACCCCAGAACTGGAAACTGCCAGGGAGCTTTCAGATGAAGCCCCATCCAACCTATGGCGTTGGCTGCTTAATGATGCGGTAGATCAGAGTATCGTACTTTCCAGTGAACTGCAGTGCCTTGCTTTGAATATCTATT
>JARRQD010000240.1:0-7824 GCA_037382205.1 Candidatus Thiodiazotropha sp. | reverse complement strand
CTCACAGACTTTATCCAGCAATTTCAGACGATCATGCTCGAAAAAATTGCAGGTTGAACACTGTTACACTGCACCTTAGGCCACCTTCCGGGCTCTGACTTCCAGGTGAATGCCCTCCTGCTCCTGCAGGTATTGGATCACTGCAAACAGGTTGCTCGCCTGGGGATTACCTTTTGGCCCGAACATGCGCATGAGACTCTTGCTCGATTTGTCGAAGACCTGGGAGAGCTCTTCGAACCCGATCGTCGCATTGATATAGTCACGCAGCACTGCCTTGCCGGTATCGACATCACCAGCAAGCAGGCGCTCGACTCCTTCCTGCAGCAGGGCCTTGCGAAACGCCGGATCCCGTAGGGCGCGTGCCTGAATGGTGCTTAAAATCTTTCGTCAAAGCCATCATGTCACCTCTTGCCGATTCCGGCGCTTATAGTCGCGCCAGTGCCCTTTTGCGGTGGCGATATCCGCATCCTGGCGCTTCTTGGTACCACCCGCGAGCAATATCACCAACCGATCCCCTTCCTTGCCGAAGTAGATCCGATAACCGGGACCAAAATCGATTCGGTACTCATAGACGCCAGCACCCACACCTTTCACATTAGAGAAATTACCCTGCTACATCCGATGGACGGCTGTCGTCACCTTGACCGCAGCAGCCACATTCAGGCGATCAAACCATTTGGCATAAGGACTGTTTCCCTCAGCATCCAAGTACTCTCTAACCTCGATCATATAACCTATATAGTTGCATATATGTTACCTTTTTCATTACCCAATAACGATGCGCTTGGTAAGCACTTTACATGTATATGTTAAGTGATACCCTATTAGTTGAGGAAGTAAGTCAGATTAGGTGTAAGTCGTGGCTAATACATCTTATTTTCAGTAATACTATATCTCGTTACTTACATTCGAATTAGGTGTGTAATATTTAACATTTACTAGTAGTACATGGATTTCAAAACAGCCAATATTTCAGTGCCTTTTTCCGTTGGCTTATAGATGCCGTCTATTTCCATTGCAAATTAGCCATGACTCACTAACGAGTTATATCTAAATATTTGATCCTCACTGGTAGGCATAAAAGCCTCATTTGCAGATATTTCTTGCATAAACACATAGTCATCATCGGGTATGTTAAAAATATCTTCTTTCGTTAAACTTACATTGCTTTCATTTGCCCTGCTCTCTGATTTCTCATTTGCAGAGACTTCGAGAGCCAAAGTATTTTTGCTAAAAAGAACACTGGCCTTGCCAATTTTTTAACTCCCTGAGAGATTTTATTACATCCTGTATAGATGCTTTAAATATATAGAATAGGGATATCGTGACTAATGGCCAAGCAATTGCTTTCGATATTTCTGCAATAAATGTTTTCCAATCCATGATCTTACCCCCCCTATGCCTTTATATTCATGTTATGAGGGAAATACAAATCCGTTCAATATGAATAGCAATTTATTCCGCCACCAAAAGCTCTATAGCAGTTTGTATTTGTAGGTCTAGGCGCACTTTGTTGTACTTGTTGTCTCTGCTGCTGTTGCTGCTGATTGAACTGCCACATTTGCAGTTGCTGGTCTGTCATGGCTGGACGCCAGCCTGTTTCCTTGCCGTCGCTATCTATGCACATAATAGAATCTTCAGTGTGCTGCCTGATTCGAGCACAGGAAGAATCACCAACCATATAGTGTGATTGCGGTTATTCTCCTTATACCTCAATTATGATTTTGAGTTTAAATCGCCTACCTCGCCCTGCGGGAAGCCACTCAAGCCACGATTGCGGCGTTGCAGCCCTTGGAAAGGGAACAGCCATTCCATCCTTTGGTTCGTTAACGGTACATCCCTGTACCACTTCTCCCTGCGGGCTGTGCCTGAAGGAGATGATTAGCAGCCAGCGCTCATCGACAGAGATGGCCGCCACAGTGCTGGAGATTGCACGCAATGCGAATGACGCAGCGGTGACTATGCTTTCTGTGTTCAATGTTTTATACTCGTAAAAAACAGCATTCAAAGGGACTTTGAAATCTATGAAAGGATTCATTCTTCGCAGTATCGTTGTATCTTCCATGTTGGTCATGGTTCCTGGTTGCGGCGGAGGATCGGGCGATTCGAATAACGACGACAACCCTGATCCTATAGAGGAAGATCACAACGAAGAACAACAGACCGATAATCTCAATTATGGTCTCAAGGGCAGGCTCTTTATCAGTGAAGAGGAGTCTTATCTCGATCTGAGTAGCGGCCGCTATACCCGGATTGGAACCCCACTTCGGCACCTCTCTATCTCACCTTCTGCTGACGGTTCAGAATTCGTCGAGGTTGCGAAGAACTATAGAATGGTTCTTGGCACCGGTTGCAACGGGGGGTGGAACGATATGGACCGCATCGCTATTCGAGGCACCCATACCAATCTGATCGAAAGCGCCTTTCTGGTATCGCAAGATGTCTGGGGATCGGCGAAACTATCACCCGACGGACAAGCGATAGCATTTCTTTGGCAGGATGAAGAGTTTTGTCCCACCGGTCATGTGGATACCCAACTGGCAGTATTTAGCCGCGATGGCGAGTTCCTCGGTCGAACTGCGGATGAGGCCGGTGATTTCGCTTGGCTTCCCGATAACCGATTATTGTATGCTTTGAGCAATGGGGGAGTCTATATCTCGGACGAACCCCATGGGATAGCTGGAACCCGAATCCATGCGCTAGAAGGCATTCGAGGTTTTCCGGCGAGATTCAAGATCAGTCCAGATGGTCAAAAGGTAGTTTTCGAGATGGTTACGGGTACCCCAGGTGTCTTTGAATTTTCGACCTATCGCGATGCTACCGTTTGGATGATGAATATCGATGGCAGCGACCTCCACCTGTTTGCCGGCTCCAATAAACCGGATGACCCGTCAACAGATTCAGATGACCCACAACTGAACAATCCGATCTGGACGTTGGATGGAACCAAGGTACTGGTTGGAGAAGGTTATTTTGATACCATCACCGAAGACTATGTGGTAGAGCCGGTACCTGGCTATATCATCGTTCCATGGGAATTTCCTGGGTTGACCTATATTCTTTCAGCGGATGAACGGGAGGCGGGTCTACCGCCAGACGGAACGCTCTTAACATCGGTTCTGGTCGAAACAGACGACTGGGGTAATATCGAACCGGTCATCATCAAGCCCGATTCCGAGTTGGATATCGTAGCAGGATTTGATCTGCCGGCAGAGGATGCCGGATCCCTGCCGGGCGAAAACGGTGCAATCAATAGGGGAATAGGCGGTACGATCTACTCAATTGGAAATAGTGAGGGAGGTGCGATTCTACAGGCCATCGATGTGGCAACCGGTGGGATCACTGATGTGGTTACATTCTCAGACACGAGCGATGATAAGTACAGCATCGATTTTACAATGTCCAAAGACGGCCAGTATTTTGCCAACACGAAGCGTTTCGATGACGATGACGTAACGCTTCGTGTCTTTCATAAAGATGGCGAGCAATTGCAAAGGTATGTCATGATTACAGACAGCTATGAATTTCATGATCTCGGCGAAGCGCAGTTCTCACCTCTCGACCCACACCTGCTGGCATTCGCCTATAAAGATCCGGAACATGATAGTTACATTACGATATTCGACTGGGAGCAGGGTAGTTTCAGGACGATTACAGACAGGGAGTATAACGACCTGACATGGACGGCAGAAGGTGAGCTGATGCTTTGGGATTTAGAGGGGAACGCCTACAGATTGACGCTGCAGGGGTGGGAAACAAGAGAGGCGTTGATACCCGAGCATCTTTTCAAGACCTACCCGGGAACAGACCATTCGATCAGTCCGGATGGCTCAAAGATTCTATTTTTGTCGGGGGGGCATGTCTGGACAATCAATCGGGATGGCGGCGGGTTATCACAGATCACCGCCATGTCGGCATCCAGCTATTTCGACAGGTTGCCCGAGTGGTCACCCGATGGTCGATACATCCTGTTAAAAAATAATGACAACGATAACGGCAGCGCGCTCTGGATTGTAGCGGCCGATGCCCATAATATCCGTATTGGGGAGTCATCGCCGGGTACGTTTCCGCTGCAAAATAGTAGTGGCGAGCATGCCGGATCCTATGGCCCTATGGTGTGGGTGGAGTAGCATTCGTATCAGGCCAAGACCTGAGTGCAATGCCCGAAGCAGTTGTTTGACGCATGCTAAGTCGATGGCAAGTCAGCAGGCAGATGAAAACAGACCCATTTGACTTTGCGATAGAGTATGTGTTGAGAGAGATGAATCCAACCTGAACGCATCTCGATTATTTCTCACCTCTTCTTCTCTGAGAATGTACCCTCAAACAACCCTGGGCGAACTCATACAATGCTGGGTTCTCCCAGGTCTTTCTGAAACACTGTTTTGTGATTGTGATCATTATATTGCCATGGATCGCCAATTAATCAGATTGAGGAAAAGTTATAGAATTGGTCTGGATCAGAAAGGATTCACGCAGAACTCATCACGCAACTTGAGCTGTTAAGCATAGAAGGCATTGTTATGCCATTTACAGTAACCAACTCAAATACAAGATCATCTGTTAAAACCCACATAGGGGTGCTTGCACTAATTGGTGCTACCATATTCATGGTCAGTGGTTGTGGAGGCTCTGATAACAATGAGCCTGATACTTCGGCGACAATTGAGCAGGAGTTGAAGATAACTCTGGACTCGGTCACTACTGACACCGATTTTACGTTGCTGGTTGAATCCAATAACGGCACTCAATTTTCTCACAGCCAAGGAGCTTCAACGGTAACAACCTCCTATCGTTCGGCGTCGACATCAAAAATGGTAACCGCTTCGGTAATTCTGTTACTTGTGCAGCAAGGCATACTCTCTCTCGATGACCATCCACAGGATTATCTCTCCTTTTGGCCTACAACCGGCAATCATGCCGCTATCGAGTTACGCCACTTACTTAGTTTTACGTCCGGTTTAAGCGATGCACCCCGTTGCCTGAATTCTCCTACTGCAGGCTTTTCCGATTGTGTTGAGCAAATTCTTGATAATAATCCAACCATTGCAACACCAGGAGAAGAATTCTATTACGCCAGTACCCACCTGCAAGTCGCCGGCTTGATGGCAATTCATGCCAGCGGCTTGAATGATTGGGCAGAAGTTTTTGACTACTTCAAATCACAGACTCAGCTCTTTTCCAATGCCGTTTACGATTTGCCATCAATCAGTAATCCGCGTTTGGCAGGTGGCATGCACTGGCAGGCGACTGAGTATTTGGCATTTCTTAGCGCACTCTATCACCAGCAATTTCTTTCTCCTGTTTTGCTTGAAGCTATGAGCAGCGACCAAATCGGTACTGCCACCATCGCTTCATCTCCAATCAATAGATGGCCGATTACGCTAGACTGGCACTATGGTTTCGGACAGTGGATTGAATGTCCTGGCGTCCCATTTGACTGCGCAACTACCACCCGCGTATCAAGTGCAGGTGCGTATGGCGCCTATCCTTTTATCGATTTTGAACACCATTACTTTGGCATTGTTGCCCGTGAAGGCGCGCTAGTAACGGGCTATGAAGGTTATCAAATATGGGCCGCAGTCGAGAGCGAACTGGCAGAATGGGCAAATAATAATCTTTAAACAAATCAAACGCTTCACAAGAAAAATATACAACCCCAACCGGTCTGTCAGCCAATACCTTTCGCACATGACGTGCGGCGTTTTCTGTCAATTGAATCGCCATATTTACCCCTTCGAGGAGTTATGAGTTTTTAGTTGTAAGTTTTGAGTTGCAACCCAGCATGAATCGCAGCAACTAAAAACTCATAACTCTTCAGTCACAACATGTTCAACTCCAACAAAGCCTCATCGCTCATCCGTTCCTGGGACCAGGGCGGGTCCCAGACCAGGCGTACCGTAGCGTCGGTGACACCGGCCACCTGATCGGTCACATCCCCCACCTGCTTGGGCAGGATTCCGGCCACCGGGCAGGCGGGGGCGGTTAGGGTCATCTCCACCAGCACCACGCCCCGGTCATCCACATCGAGCCGGTAGATCAATCCCAGATCGTAGATGTTCACCGGGATCTCCGGGTCGCGAACCGTGCGCAACGCCTCAATCAAGCGCGCTCTCAATGACGGCGGCTGTTCATCCTAAAAAGATCAGTTGGACAGCGTGAAGGGTGCGCTTGTGGTGGTGCAGGGCAAGGCGCATCGACGCGGAATAGCCTGCTATTCCAAGGCGTTGCGTGCCATTCACGTTGTAGCGTGATTCACCCAGCAGGTGACATAACCATCGAAGCTATTTTCTTTAAAATCAGTAATCTGCTAGTAGAATGGAGCGGTCAACTGATTTTTTTAGGTTCATCACTCATGCTTATCACCGCGACCCAGACATGCTTGCACAAGCTCAGACATCACACGCTTCCCGCCGCTTCGATCTTGCGACGAATGAACTTGTTGAGTTCATCGCGTAGCGCTTCGTTGCTGAACCGCTCGATGATTTCAGCGGCGAATCCCAGGCACATCAGGTGCCGGGCCCGCAGCGGGTCGAGCCCCCGGGAACGCAGATAGAACAGGGCCTGGGGATCGAGTTGTCCCACCGTGGTGCCGTGGCTGCACTGTACGTCATCGGCGAGGATCACCAGTTGCGGTTTGGTGTCGATCTCCACCCGTCGCGACAGCATCAGGTTGGCATTGTGCAACTGCGCATGACTCTTCTGCGCCTGCTCGCGCACCTGGATCAGGCCGTCGAACACTGCCTTGCCGGCACCGCTGAGAATGCTTTGAAATTCTCCCGGCTGTCGCAGTGCGGTACCGCATGATCCACATCCAGATGGATATCGGTCAACTGGCCCTCACCGGCCATGTAGAGCCCGTCGAGTTCACAGTTCGCGCCGCTGGCGGTGAAGCGGTTGTGGATCAGTGTGCGGGACCAGGCACCTCCCAGGGAGACCTGTATGCCCTGGTAATGCGCATCCGCATCCAGGCCCAGATGCACCTCGCTGAGATGGTAGGTGTTACTCCCCTCCAGCTGCGCCCGCTGATGGTTTAGCCGCGCCCCCCCGGGCCAGGGAGACCTCACATACCAGATTGTTGAAGCAGCTGACCGAGTCATCCAGAGTGATATAGCGTTCGATCAGGCTGGCCGAGGATCCCGCCTCCAGGATCACCAGGTGACGACTGCGCAGGGCACAGCCTTCGCTGGCCCGGGTGGTCACATGCAGCAGTTCCAGCGGAGAGTCAAGTTGCACGCCCTCCTCCACCCGGATCACCGCTCCGTCGTGCAGGGTCGCCAGGTAGATCAATGAGATCAAGAGTCAGGCAAGTTTCGGCTTCTGGGACAAGACCTTCCTCATTGCCACCGACCCATTGAGCACCCTCAACACCATGATCGACGAGTTTATTGACACGGAGTGAACTGGAGCTTCGCACCTTCTATCACAGTCCAAATCTCGCAAGACCTCAGGATTGGAACGGATTTGCCCCCTATTTACCCCCCCTTGTTAAGGACTATCTCGGCCTGCAGTGGCAGAGGTAACACGCACCTGGCAGGCAGTGGCGACAGAGGTGAGGGCAAGGCGTGGCGAGATTACACGTATGGCCAGTGCGTTCGAGCACGAAGATCTGCAAGCGGCATTGAAGTTATAGGGTAACGTGGGAGTTTTCGTCATATACAGAAAGAGAACATTATGAGAATAAGGTATAAGGAGAATAACCGCCATCACCCATGTATATCAAGGCAGAAAACTTGAGCCTGGATATACCTGAAATACTCCTTCCTGCCTCTTTGCTACACAACCCCCTGGATTTCTGGCTGAATCCACCCTCTTCCACTGCCT
>JARRQD010000239.1:0-11354 GCA_037382205.1 Candidatus Thiodiazotropha sp. | reverse complement strand
GGGTGAGCTGTTGGCGTCCCTCATTGAGCGCCCGTGTGCCCTCATCGGTGAGGATCTCGCCCGGTACGATGTTGGCGCCCTGGTCACCCTCTGTAGGGAGGATCGGATCATGCACGGTGACCAGTTTGGTGCCATCGGGAAATGTGGCCTCCACTTGAACCTCGTGGATCATCTCCGCAACCCCATCCATCACATCCTCGCTGTTCAATAGGGTGCGCCCATAGTCCATTAGCTCGGCCACGCTGCGACCCTCTCTCGCCCCTTCAAGGATGGCGCAGCTGATATAGGCCATCGCCTCCGGGTAGTTGAGCTTAAGTCCCTTATCCTTGCGCCGTTCGGCGAGCAATCCTGCGGTAAACAGCAGCAGCTTATCTTTTTCTCTCGGGGTAAGTTCCACGTCATACTCCTCGTTTTCTTATGTCAGGTATTCCAGACACGGGGCTCGCAGGCTGGGCGGTTCATAATATTGGGTCTCAGCAACTGCCAAATGCGTTTGAAATGGCTTCTGACCCGCTCGGTTGAGTCACCAAGATAGCGCACCATCAACAGACCGTCAGTGTGCGTGATGCCAATCTGTTGCGGTTGCTGATCGAGCTGGCGGATCGCCTCGATCAGTGATGTGCCATCCAGGGTGGCAACCATTGTGGCGACAACTGGATGCCCGCGTAGTCCAGCCGCGCCATCGAGTCCCTGTCTATCTTCAATCAGCATGCGCTCGATCAATAGCGGTTGGTCGTCCCGCCAGATCGTGAACTTTAACTCCGCCCGACCCGGGTCGAAGCGTTCCCTGATCGCCGGGCGTCCCAGGCAGTTAATCTCCCAGCCGATGAATTTGGCCTCATCCCTGAGTCTGATCTCTGTGGAGAGGGCAACCTGCGCATTCGGAAAGAGGATGTTCTCCTGGGGGAACCACTCCAGAGACCCACCACAGACATTGAGTTGTTGCTGTTGATCAGCGGTTGGTCCCAGGGATCGATAGAACTTGGTGGCGCCAGGTGTGGTGATCAATGCATTGGCCTGCGGGCCTACATCCACATCGATATGCAGGCTGTCGCCACCTACCACACCACCCGGAGGGTGCAGCAGATAGATATGACAGAGATCATTTTCCGGATAGAGGGCCCGCTGTACCGACAGCGGACCGTGACGGAAACGCTCGGCGAGAATGGTCTTCTTGACCGTTTTGCGAAATCCCAGTTTGAGTTGGGCGTGCCAGCCTGGCGTCGTGGCGCTGAGTGGACTAAGCATTGAGCTGTATCAGTGCTGACTGGCGATGTTTGTTACCGGGTTTGAACAAACGACTCGATTCAGTCCTGTTTATTCCTTTTCAGTAAATACCTGAAACTAAAAAAGAGTGGCAGGCCAATGGCCAACATGAGCATCAGATGCTCACCGAGATGCGCTAAAGTTACGGGACCATGGTGGGCCATCGCAGCGCTACTGAAGAGTGTCAGCAGAGAGAAAATGAACAAGCCAAGGGTCTTCATGATATGCAAGCTCCAGTTGACATTAAACTGTCAGATATTGACGAATTAGATCGTCGTTAAGTTGATCCATCTCTCCGGCCGCAACATGGCGTCCCCGATCCAGAATGCAGAAACGGTCTGCCACCTTGCGGGCGAAGGGCAACTTCTGTTCAACCAATAATACCGTTAAACCGATCTCCTGATTCAGTCTAATTATGATATCACCAATCTCTTGTACAATATTAGGCTGAATCCCTTCAGTTGGCTCGTCGAGAATCAACAGTTGGGGATCAATCACCAGCGCCCTCCCAATCGCCAGCTGTTGTTGCTGGCCACCGGAGAGGTCGCCGCCCTTTCTATCGAGCATCTCTCGTAGTACCGGAAACAGTTCGAAGATGAATTCAGGGATTTTATTGCGCGCCTTTTTGCGTACCGGTAGACCAATGCGCAGATTCTCTTCCACCGTCAGCATGGGGAAGATCTGTCGACCTTGCGGCACATAGCCGATACCCAACGGCGCCCGGCGTTCTGGGATCAGTTTACTGATCGGCTCGCCGGAAAATTCCATCTCTCCAGAGCGAATTGGTAACAGTCCCATGATGCATTGGAGCAGGGTGGTCTTACCTACCCCGTTGCGCCCCATCAGACAGCTGCATTGACCTTTGGGGACATCCAGATCCAGATCCCAGAGGGTATGGGATTCACCATAAAACTGATTGAGTTTTTCAATCTTCAGCATGGTCTTATACCTCGCCCTGCTCACCCAGATAGACCTCTACCACCCGGGGATCGTTTTGCACCTCATTCATACTACCTTCTGCCAATACACTGCCCTGGTGGAGTACGGTGACCTTGCGCGCGATGGAGCGGACAAAATCCATATCATGTTCCACCACCACCACTGAGTGCTGCCCAGCCAGAGAGGTGAGCAGCTGCGCCGTCCGGTCCATCTCCTGGTGAGTCATGCCAGCGACCGGCTCATCCACCAGCAGCAGTTTGGGATCCTGCATCAGCAACATACCGATCTCCAGCCACTGTTTCTGCCCGTGGGAGAGTGAGCCGGCGAGTTGAAAACGGTGCTCCTGAAGACCGATGATCTCCAGCACCTCGTCGATCCGCTCCAGCTGTTGGCTGTTGAGGCGGGCGATTAGGGTCGGCCAGACCCGTTTGTCGCCGGCCATAGCCAGTTCCAGATTCTCGAATAGGGTATGGGATTCAAAAACCGTTGGTTTCTGGAATTTGCGCCCGATGCCGGCCTGGGCGATATCCGGTTCACTCAGATGCAGCAGGTCGATGTTCTGCCCAAAGTAGGCGCTGCCGCTATCCGGCCGGGTTTTGCCGGTGATAATGTCCATCATGGTGGTCTTGCCCGCGCCGTTGGGTCCGATGATGCAGCGCAGTTCACCGGCATCGATATAGAGGTTGAGATTGTTGATCGCCTTAAAGCCATCAAAACTGACCGAGATATCCTCCAGGTAGAGAATGGTGCCATGGCTGACATCAACCTCCAGGCTGCTGGTCTGCAACATGAAGTCGAACACCCGGTCGCGCCGCATGGTGTTACGCAGTTGATCAAGGGCCTTCATGATGTTTTATCCTTGGCCTTGAACAGACCGATCACCCCTTTGGGCAGAAAGATAGTTACCAGCACGAACAGTGCGCCCAGGGCGAACAGCCAGACTTCAGGCAGCGCCGCGGTAAAGTAGGTCTTACCATAGTTCACCATCAATGCACCGGCGGCTGCGCCATACAGGGTTGCGCGGCCGCCCACCGCCACCCAGATGACAATCTCAATGGAGTTCAAGGGAGAAAACTCACCGGGATTGATAATCCCCACCTGAGGCACATAGAGGGCGCCGGCAATGCCGGCAAGCACGGCGGAAAAAGTGAAGATGGCGAGTTTTACATGCTCCACCTTGTAACCGGTGAAGCGGGTTCTGTCTTCCGCATCACGGATCGCCACAGCCACCCGCCCGAGCCGGGAGGTGACAATCAGTCGACAGGCCAGATAAGCCAAAGCCAGGGCCAGCGCCGAAGCGACAAACAGGGCGATTCGGGTAGTGTCTTCCTGCAGACTGAAACCGAGGATGTCCTTGAAGTCGGTGAGTCCGTTGTTGCCGCCAAAGCCCATTTCATTGCGAAAAAAGGCCAGCATCAGGGCATAGGTCAAGGCCTGGGTGATGATCGACAGGTAGACACCAGTCACTCTTGAACGGAAGGCCAGCCAGCCAAACACAAAGGCCAGCACACCCGGCAACGCCATCACCATCAGCATGGCGAACCAGAACATATCGAAGCCATACCAGAACCAGGGCAGGCTGTGCCAATTCAGGAAGACCATGAAGTCGGGTAATATGGGATCCCCATAGACTCCCCGCTCGCCGATCTGACGCATCAGATACATCCCCATGGCATAACCACCCAGGGCAAAGAAGGCGCCATGACCCAGACTGAGAATGCCCAGGTAACCCCATGCCAGGTCAACCGCAACCGCAAGTAGAGCAAACGCCAGATACTTGCCCAGCAGGGCGACCGTATAGGTGGAGATATGCAGGGGATTGTCTGCAGCCGTAAAGAGATTAAGGATTGGTACGACCAGCGCAATCAGCAGCAACATAGCAAGGAAAATTAAACCGCCCCGGTCAGCTTTCAACATCTTAAGCAACGTCTAACCCTCCGCAGCCCGGCCCTTCTGTGGGAACAGTCCCTTCGGCCTTTTTTGGATGAACAGAATGATGAACACCAGCACCAGAATCTTTGCCAGCACCGCACCTGACCAGGGTTCGAGAAACTTGTTGGCCACCCCCAGGGACATGCCGCTGACCAGGGTGCCCCATAGATTACCGACGCCACCAAACACCACCACCATGAAACTGTCGATGATGTAGGACTGTCCCAGGTTGGGGCCCACATTGGTCAATTGGCTCAAAGCCACACCGGCTATCCCGGCGACGCCTGATCCGAGACCGAAGGTCATGGCGTCGACCCACTCTGAACGAACCCCCATGGCCCGGGCCATGGCGCGATTTTGTGATACCGCTCTGACCTGTAGACCGAGGGCGGTCCTTTTTAAGACAAAAAACAGTGCCGCAAACACCAGCAGGCAGAATAGGATGATATAGAGCCGGTTCAGTGTGAGTGAGAGGGCACTGTTGATCTCCCAGGCGCCGCTCATCCAACTGGGTGTTTCCACCGAACGATTCAACGGTGAGAAAATCGAGCGCACCGTCTGCTGAAGGATCAGACTGATGCCGAAGGTGGCCAACAGGGTTTCAAGGGAGCGTCCGTAGAGAAAGCGGATAACGCCCCTTTCAATGGCGATGCCCACCAACCCAGAGACGAGGAAAGCGGTGGGTATGGCAATCAGTGTGGCGGCACCAATGCTGTCTGGCATCAAATTCTGAATGACATAGGTGGTATAGGCGCCAATCATGATCAGTTCGCCATGGGCCATGTTGATTACCCCCATGACACCGAAAGTGATGGCCAGACCGATTGCGGCCAAAACCAGCACCGAACCGAGGCTGAGCCCGAAAAACAGATTTTCGACCAGCGCGTAGAACTGCAGTTTTGCATCGATACTGTCGAGGGCTTGTTTAACGCGGCTGGCGAGTTGCTGATCTTCGCTCTGCTGCTGAAGTTGGTTGAGGGTATTACGAACCGATGGATGGATATTGCCACTGAGCAGCTTGACCGCATCAGTTCGCTGTTGAATGTCATCAGAGCTGAGATCGGAGAGAGCAATAATGATTGACATCGCTTCTCGAATTTCACCATCCTGCTCCTGCTCCAGCATCGGGCGGATGATCCTGGCTTTGTCGATGTCCGCCTTATCGAGCATCTGTTGAATGGCCGCCAGGCGTTTGTTCCGATCAGGACTTTTCAGATCAAAGCTGGCCAGTGCGCTGCGAAAAGGCGGCGCTCCAGCAGCGCTTTGAGCATACTCTGCGCCTGAGGGGCTGCGGATTCGGCCAGCAGTTCGATGGCTTGATACTTCTGCTGAAACTTCTTGCCTTTGAGCAGCTCAACCGCCTGATCCAGTTTTGGGTCTGCTTCATCTGCCAGGCTGTATGCGCCGGGAAGCAGAACCAGTGTCAGTAGCAGAAGCAGATATTGAATTTTGTTGGTGATAGTCATTTTCCGGTATCAACTAAAAAAATATCTTGGTGACAGATCTCGGTTGTCACAGCGAGTGCTTTCCCTGATGTAGATACTCTGTAAGGGGCGGTGTAATACGGCCTCAGCCTAAAAAGTTATCCGATTGGCTTAAGTTGAAAGGCTCCTTCCTTGGAACCTGACCTACTGGTTGTTTCGTCAACCTGAAGCGTTATTCGTAGTTCTGTCCTGAGCACTTGTTGGTTTTGACGTTGTAGTTACCGCAGGAGAGAGGGGCTCTCCAATCAGAGATGATATCTTTCGAGCCAGGCAGAAAATCTGACCAGGCATCACCGGCCACCAGACCGGATGTCTCCCAGACCACCTCAAACTGACCATCTCCCTGAATCTCGCCGATCAGCACCGGTTTGGTAACATGGTGGTTTGGCATCATGGCGGAGAGACCGCCGGTGAGATTGGGAACGGCGACACCGATGATGGCCTCCTGAACCGCATCTGAGTCGGTGGTGCCAGCCTTTTCAACCGCTTTTACCCACATGTTGAAGCCAATGTAGTGGGCTTCCATGGGGTCGTTGGTGACCCGCTTATCGTCTTTAATGAAACTTTTCCAGGCGCTGATGAACTCCTCATTGGCTTCGCTATCCACGCTCATGAAGTAGTTCCAGGCTGCCAGATGGCCAACCAGCGGCTTGGTGTCGATACCGGAGAGTTCCTCCTCGCCGACTGAGAAGGCAACAACAGGAATGTCCTCAGCCGAGATGCCCTGGTTACCCAGTTCCTTATAGAAGGGGACATTGGCGTCACCGTTGATGGTGGAGACCACGGCGGTCTTTATCCCGGTAGAACCGAATTTTTTGATGTCCGATACGATCGACTGCCAGTCGGAATGACCAAAGGGGGTGTAGTTGATCATGATGTCCTTCTGCGCCACACCTTTACCTTTCAGGTAGGCCTCAAGGATCTTGTTGGTAGTGCGAGGGTAGACATAGTCGGTACCCGCGAGTACCCAGCGTTTTACGCCGATCTCATTCATCAGATAGTCCACAGCCGGTATTGCCTGCTGGTTTGGCGCAGCGCCGGTATAGAAAACGTTTTTAGAAGACTCCTCGCCTTCGTACTGTACCGGGTAGAAGAGCAGACCATTCAGCTCCTCGACCACAGGAAGGACCGACTTTCTGGAGACCGAAGTCCAGTTACCGAAGATCGCCGCGACCTTGTGTTTGCTCAGCAATTCACGAGCTTTTTCAGCGAACAGCGGCCAGTTGGAAGCGGGGTCGACCACCACCGGCTCCAGCTGTTTGCCAAGCAGACCGCCGTTTGCATTCTGCTCTTTGATCAACATCAGCATGGTGTCTTTCAAGGTGGTTTCACTGATCGCCATGGTACCGGAGAGAGAATGCAGAATGCCGACCTTAATGGTGTCGGCGGCCTGCGCGATTGAGGTGAGGGAGAGAGCAAGAGCTGTGGCAGTGCCAAGAGCCAACTGTTTTAATTTATGTTTCGATGTGATCATCTGTCATCCATCCTATTTCGTAAAGTCAACGTTTTGGTCTGATGAGCCATGTCGCATGTACTGTGCCAACTATTATTTTGTTTGAATTTTCAATCAGATATCGCCTTCTGGCGCATAATGTCTTTTTTGTGCGCACTATTTTGGTGCTAAGGGGGCGGTGGTTTTATTCGGCTCTGACCGAAAGCAGTGCGGTAGTCGGGAACCAGTGGCACCAGAAAGAGGCATTGAGTTGTTTCATCTGTCTCTGAGCGGCTGAGTAACCCTGATTTTGCCGAGTGAAGAAATGCGAGCAGATTGAGGTATTGAATACAGAGCATGATCTGAAATTGAGACTCTACATGCCATTTGCAGAAATGCTACGAGGTATCGCTTATCTGCTTCGACGCCGAGAAGGTTCTTGCAATAACAGAAATCGATATGGATCGTCCTTCTGAGATTGAGTTGGTGTTTAGCAATCCTCCACTACTCAGATTCGTACAACGGGAGGAACTTGAAAATTTTTCGGCTGCCTTAACCTCGATTGAAAAGAGTCTGGGGAGAACCTATCCGCTATTGATGGCGGGGCTCCTAACGATATCTAGCGTCAACCAATCCCAACAATCCAGAGGAGCTGGTCGGTCGGGTAGTACCGGGGGAGATGACGAAGCAGAAGCGACAACCCGGTTGCGCCAAAGAGCCAGTGATATACTGCGATGTTAGGCAAGATTCCCGATTGGCACAATCGAAGTAATTCAGGTCAGTATTGGCTATTTCAAAGGCTAAGAACTTTGCCGAATCGATAGATATTGTCAATGGCGCGGATGATGGTTTGACTGCTGGAGTCTACAGCCGTCCACCAAATAATCTGTACTTGGCAGTGAGAAGATTTTAGGTCGGTAATCTCTCTATCAACAGGAAAATTACCCGAGCCAATGTCAATCGGCAGCAATTTGGCGGATTCAGATTGAGTTTAAAGTTGGTGGTCCAGCCTATTTGCAGCAGTTTCTACAAGCCAGAAATGTCACTGAATACACGATGCGTAAAGGTTTTTTTCAGAATTAAATTAATACCGGGATTTAGTTGTCACTATCGATTTACAAGATTAGTTTTTTACACAGCGGTGTGTACAATACCTGAACATGACGGAACAGTCTGAGATCAGCCTAAACGGACCATGAAATCGATAAAACAAGCGGTTCTGGATAAGCAGATAGACTTGCTTTTTTCCTACAGTGGCACAGTAGTGATATCAGGAATAGCCATCGGCTTTTTTACCTGGCTCTATTACTCATTTGTCATCGATAGCCCCTGGCTGATGGTCTGGGGTGTAACGCTTATTGGACTAAATCTCTCCAGGCTCTATCTGCTTCGTAGTTTTAAACGGATCAACAAAAATCGGGCAAATCTCAGTGTCTGGTTACGTAGGCATCTAATTCTGACACTCCTCAGTGGTTTGAATTGGGGTTTACTGAGTCTCGCTTACGATCCGAATTGGCCTATTTCCCATCAAGTCATGCTGGTAATGTTGTTGACTGGTCTGGCCGCGTTCAGTATCACAGCCTATGCTGCGGTGTTGGAAGTCTATGTGGTGTACCTCGTGCCACTGCTGCTTCCTCTGGAGTTGGATCTCTTATCCAGAGGCGAGCTGTCAACCTCAGTGCTTGGAATGCTACTACTGTTGTTCGCCATCGGTATGCTGTTTGTGGCGAAAAGGTTCTATACCCAATATATTGAGAGTATACATCTATCATTTGAGCATCAGTTTCTGCAGAAGGAGTTGGTCAACGGGTCTCAGCATCTAGAAAATGTCGAGCATGCCTTGAAGATTGCTGAGAAACAGTTTGACATTGTCCTGGAGACATCACTGGATGGCTACTGGGAGTGGGATCTGCAGAAAGATGATCTCTATCTCTCTCCACGCTGGAAGGCGCAGTTGGGCTACAAGGATCATGAACTGAAAAGTGAATTTGATACATGGAAAAACCTGCTTCATCCAGATGACCGTAGAGTGACTCTTGAAAAGCTTGAGAACTATCTGGCAAATCCTCGAGGGCATTGGGAAGCAGAGTTCCGCCTACTTAATAAGAACGGTGGTTATCGAGGGATATTAGCCAGAGCTACACCAACTCTGGCTGAACAAGGCCAATTAGTCCGTCTTACCGGCGTGCACATCGATATCACTGAGCGTGTGAAAGCTGAAAACAAAATCAAAAAACTCGCCTATTATGACCGGCTGACGAAATTACCAAATCGTATACTGTTTAATGACAGGATCGGTCATGCAATATCACAAAGCAAACATACCGGATTGAAATTATGCATTCTGTTTTTGGATCTGGACCGGTTTAAAAACATCAATGATAGCTTTGGACATCCTGCCGGCGATCATGTGCTGAAGATGATTGCAGAACGCTTGAGAAAGGTTGTAAGAGAGGATGATACCCTGGCTAGATTAGGTGGGGATGAATTTGCGGTGTTGGTGGAAAATGTACACCATTCACATCATGCGGTGATGATGGCGGGTAAGATAAAAAACAGCTTTGAAAAGAGCTTTGTAGTTGGTGGGCATGATTTCTATATCAATAGCAGTATCGGTATTTCCGTCTATCCGGATGATGGAGCGGATGCGGCCACACTTCTTAAAAATGCCGATGCGGCGATGTATAAAGCGAAGAATATCGATCGGGGCGGATTTCAATTCTATACAGAAGAGTTAAGTGAAAAAGCACTACAGCACTACACCATAGAATCCGGTTTGCGTCAGGCCCTTAACAAACAGCAATTATCTGTTCTTTATCAACCTAAGATCGATCTTACATCTGGAGTCGTAAAAGGTGCAGAGGCGCTTGTACGTTGGCAGCATCCGAAACTGGGGTGGATTCCGCCTGAACAGTTTATACCCATTGCCGAGGAAACAGGGCAGGTCCGAAGCGTAGGGGAGTGGGTTTTGTTTCAGGCTTGCAAGACCGCTCAGATTTGGCGCGCTAAAGGGTTGGATATTGGTAGGATTGCTGTAAACCTTTCAGGTGTGCAGCTACAAAGTGATGATTTTCTTGAGATGGTCAAAACCATTTTGCTGAAAACCGGACTTTCCACAGAGCTTTTGGAGTTGGAGGTTACTGAGAATATTCTGATGAGAGACAGTGAGAAATCGATCAAATCCCTTGCTGAACTTCAGAATATGGGTATCAATATTGCCATTGATGATTTCGGAACCGGCTATTCATCTCTGGCACAGCTGGCGACTCTACCGGTAGATAAATTGAAAATCGATCGCAGTTTTGTCACCAACATCTGCCAGGATGAGCAGAGTGCGGAGATATCAAGAACCATCATCGCCTTGGGGCGCACCTTGAACAAAGTTATAATTGCAGAAGGTATTGAGTACTCAGATCAACAAAAATTCCTTCAACGAGAAGGCTGTGATGAAGGGCAGGGCTATCTGTTCTCGAAACCTATAAGTGGTGAGCAGTTTATCGATTTCGTTGCGAACAGAGCTCAGCGGGCCCGTCTGACAACACTGGAGCCGTAATTGAAAACTGTCCGGTATAGATCTTTAAGATGTTTAATTACAGGAATGCCATCTAAAAATCAGTAATCTGCTCGTAGAATGGAGCGGTCAACTGATTTTTTTAGGTTGAACTGTTCGCAGAAGTGGCACTCCTGGGCCTCGAAAACCACCAACTGTCATCGCAGGGGTGGAGTGTAGTATGGGTAAATCCGTAACGCCGTTTTCCGTTTCGACTTCCAATTTCGAACGATGTAGAGCGATTACCCGGCCAATGGTGAAGCTTTCCAACTCTTCCAGAGAGAGTTGCATTTGAAAAGAGGGAGACCAACCCAGTTGATTTAGTGATTTATAGTTAGACATGAGTGCCCCCGATGCTGAATACGCATCGTAATGACACTCAAATACTGAGTGCAATGGTATCAGCTTAAACCCGACATAAACCGTAACCCAAAACCTGACAATTCAGTTTGAAATAGACGGCAACGGTTTTAATCTGAATATAGATAAACGGTGCTAGAATCAGAAAATAGGCAACTGAAAATGGCGCAATCAAATCATTCTTAATCAGTCCGAAGACGATGAAGAAAAAACCGAAAACAAAGATTGCTACACCAGGGCAGATTAAGGCGAAACTTCCTGCATCCCGCTTCTCTCCCTGCAGGTAATCTTGAAAATAGCCAACTTTCTTCATGATCTTGTAACCGAGCAAACCCGCCAATATCTCTATGGATAAAATTACTGAGGTAAAGATAAACAAGCCTGGTTTGGA
>JARRQD010000238.1:2209-13197 GCA_037382205.1 Candidatus Thiodiazotropha sp. | reverse complement strand
GATACTCCTGCATCAATCCGGCAAGTTGCACATCATCCTCCACCAAGAGTACTTTGGGAGGTTCAGGGGACATGTTTCCGTCATTCATCAATCCTTCTCCCATTGCCCATCGTGACAATAGCATGCTGCTAGCCACAGGGTTGTTGCATTGGGTAATTGTCTGTAACACAGTGTAACAACCACAATCGCAACCAGATAGCAGCAGACTTCAGGAGACGATTGGATTGCCGGGTGAATAAAATCGGCTGTAATCAGTCAGATGGCCCCATTTTTTGGGCCAAAATAATGGTTACGCCCCAGCGTTTGGGGCTTTCATGGGGAGCCGTCAAACCCTCCGTCCTAAAAAATCGCACTTTTTAGGGCTGACTGGAATAGTTACAATCGGATTACTCTAAAATACACTGGATCTGACCATCAATGGGGAGTGACATGGATCTATCAACCAACTACCTGGGAATGCGTCTCGACAATCCGCTCGTCCCCTCAGCTTCACCGCTGTCACGCAGTATTGACGACGCCAGAAGGCTGGAGGATGCCGGCGCCTCAGCAATCATCATGTACTCCCTCTTCGAGGAGTCAGTGACCGCTGAAGAGGAGACGATGGTGCGGTTTCTTCATCATCAGGAGACTGGATTTGCAGAAGCCGACAGCTTTCTACCCGATCACTATGATTTCTCCAACGGCCAGGAGCGCTACCTAGAGAACCTCCGCGCCCTCAAGGAGGCACTTCAGATCCCGGTCATCGCCAGCTTAAACGGCACCACGCCAGGCGGCTGGATTACCCACGCCACAGAGATGCAGCAGGCAGGTGCTGACGCGATTGAGCTGAACATCTATCAAGTGGCAGCAGACATTGAGACCAGCGGCAGTGAAATCGAACAGCGCTATATCGAGCTGCTCCACCAACTTGAACAGCGAGTCGACCTACCGATCAACATGAAACTCTCACCCGCCTTCAGCGCCATGGCCAATATGGTGAAAAAGCTTGAAACCGCTGGCGCGGATGGCGTCTCCCTGTTCAACCGTTTCTACCAACCTGATATCAATATCGATAACCTGCGACTCACCAGTACCCTGCAAACTTCAAACTCTTCAGAAATACTGCTCGCAATGCGCTGGATTGCGATTCTACATGGACGTACCAAACTCTCATTAGGCGCCACAGGTGGCGTACACACGGCAGAAGATGCGATCAAGCTTCTGCTGGCAGGTGCCGATGTGGTTCATCTCTGCAGTCTGTTGCTAGAGCGAGGACCGGCAGCTCTGCGTACAATCCTGCAAGGTATCGAAGCTTGGATGGAAGAGAAAGGCTTTGACTCCATTGAAGAATTTCGTGGTCTACTCAGTCAACTGAGCGTTACCGATCCAACTGAGTTTGAGCGGGCCAACTATGTACACATTCTGGACAGTTTCAGTTTTGGCCCAGGTGTGCGAAGCTAGTGGGCAAAATGATAACCGACGCACCCATTGACTCAGCCTTCATGTTCGCAGTCAGGCTCGACCCCTGACATAATAGGCCGCAATTCACTCTGCCTGACGGGTTAAACTATATCACGTGACTGACCAGATTCACTACGAACACCCTCTGAATGAAAGGATCCGCACCTTTCTACGATTGGAGCACTTGTTCTTACAGGTGGACCACTTTCGTCCCCTGGCCGACATCTGGAGCAACCGGGCCGCGATCGATGGTCTGCTCAGTATCATGAGCGTATTTGGCCGCTCAGACCTTAAAACTGAGATTCTCAAGGAGCTGGAGCGCCACGTCAGCAATCTGGAACGGGTTCGACAGCAACCCGGTGTCAACATGGAGGCGCTGGGGCTGGTACTGGACGATCTGGAGCAGGCCATCCATCAGGTCTATCGCATGAACGGCCAAATCGCCCGCAATCTGCGCAGCAATGAGTTTCTTACCTCCATCCTGCAACGCAGCAGCATCCCTGGGGGCGGCTGCAATTTCGATCTTCCGCAATACCATCGCTGGCTCAACCAGCCCCATGAGGTGCGTCAGGATCAAATGAGCGAATGGATGCAGGAGCTGCATCCGGTACGTGAAGCGGTGGTGCTGCTGCTGAATCTGGTTCGCGGCAGTAACCTGCCCAGCGAGGAGATCGCCCATCAGGGTTTCTTTCAGAAAAGCCTCGAACCCTCATCACCCGCCCAACTGGTGAGAGTCAGCCTGCCACGACAAACCAACGTCTTTACTGAAATCAGCGGTAACAAACACCGCTTCAGCATCCGCTTCCTGGAGACCTTGGATACAGACAAGCCGACCCAATCCAAACAGGACATCCCTTTTCAACTCACCACCTGCATATTCTGATGGATAAGCCCAACCCAACTTCAGTGCCCTGCCCTCACTGCGGCAAATTGGTTGTTTGGGCGCAAAACTCTAAATGGAAGCCCTTTTGCAGCGAGCGCTGCCGACTGATTGACCTGGGAGATTGGCTTGATGAGAACCACAAGATCCAAGAACCACTCAACGGTCAGTTTGAAGAAGAGCCCTCTGACTGAGCCTTGCCTTTCATGCCGTCAGAGACTCCCTTGCAAACCTTGAGCACCTCCTGGTACCAGTCGGCCGCCTGTTGGTTGGTTTGAGACCAGGGTTCAACCATTTTTCTCATCTGACTGCAGTACCACTGAGCCTGATGCAACTGCTGGCTTTTCAGCAGACGTTGAGCCTCACGAATATGGTGATAATAGGCGCTTTCCACCCGCCTGAATTCCAGCTTCGCCACCAGTTGGTTTCGCACATTATCGCTGACCGGGGCCAGCAATCGATTCTCTTTCAAGAGCCAGCTGAGCTCACTTGAAAGCTTGGAAAACTGCTCCAATCGCAAACTATCGAGATGCCGATCCTCACGCTCAGGTTTGACCTTATCGATGGCCTGTTCGGCGGCTGCAACCATCTGTTGGATACCCTGATACTTAGGATGTATCTGCTGCAGCGCCTTTAATCGGGCATGAACATCTTGGCGCAACAGGGTTTCAGCCTCGGCAGGTATGGGCAACCCAGGCATGCGCCCAATCAGCGCTTCGATCTCTGAGATTCGAGTTAGGATTCGCTGTACCTTCTGATTCCGCTCTTCAACAAATTCGTTGTAACGCTGCATGATGCTTGCCAGCACCAGGGTGAGGACCAACAGCCCCCCCACTACGATAAAGAGCGTTGTCTGTTCCATCGATGGGTATTCTACCTACAGTAAAAGGGGTTTCAGCACAATAATAGGCAATCAAGCTCACTTCAAGGTGAATAGGAGTTGAGTAAGACTTCCCATAGGCGGATTCACAAAAGTTTGCCATGTTAGCAACCCGACACCTTAACACATGGCCATCTCGTAGCGAGGAGTATGCCAAATAAAATCGAACAAAACTGCTGTAAAGTGCATCAAAGACTAACAACACTGGAGATAATTCCATGTCCTGGGTGATGATCTTACTACTGGTGATTGCCAGCTATCTGACTTTGGTGCCACTGCTCACCTATCTGTCGAGTAAAAGACAGATAGGCCTTAGAGTCGCCACTGATAACGGCGAAGCAGAAGATCGGCTGATCTATTTCCACAGCCAAAACTGCCCGCCCTGCAAACAGATGACGCCGATTATCGACGAGCTGGCAACACAACACGAGCCGATTACAAAAATCGACGTTTCGAGCAACCCGGATGCGGCCAGACAGTATAAAATACGCGCCACACCAACCCTGATTCTGGTGAAAGACGGGGTGATCGATGATATTCTGCTTGGCGCAAAAAAAGCCGCCCAGATCAAGTCCCTTTTGAACAAGATCAAACACTGAATGTAAGGCCGCAAGCTGATGCAATACAAAGTCATACCCGTCACCCCATTCCAGCAGAACTGCACCCTCTTCTGGTGTGAAAACACCCGTGCAGTGGCGATCATCGATCCGGGTGGTGAGAGTGAGCGACTGATCGCCACAATCGAGGATCTGGGGTTAAAACCAGAGATGATTCTCCTGACCCACGGCCACCTGGATCATGCCGGTGGCGCCGTCGAGCTGGCAGAGCGGCTTGGGATCCCAATACATGGGCCTCACAAGGAGGATGCCTTCTGGCTGCAGAACATGCAGCAACAAGCGGACATGTTCGGCTTTGGCGATAGCCGAAGCTGTACCCCAGATCGGTGGCTCGACCAGGGCGACCAGATCACCCTGGGGGATGAACAGCTGGAGGTGATCCACTGCCCTGGCCACACACCGGGCCATATTGTCTTTTTTCACCGCCCAAGCCGAGTCGCTCAGGTTGGCGATGTTCTGTTCAAAGGTTCGATTGGAAGAACCGATTTCCCACGCGGAGACCACCAGGGGCTGCTTCGTTCAATCCGTGAGAAGCTCTGGCCACTGGGGGACGATGTACGCTTCATACCTGGCCATGGCCCGGACTCAACCTTTGGTGAGGAGCGCCAAACCAACCCATTTGTAGCAGATGGCCAGTAAAAGCCACAATCAATGATCTAACCGGCAGCAGGTTATCTGCTGCCACCTACCCCGACCCACCCTCACGAGGAAGCTGTTCAGCCAACGCATAATCCCGATCAACTTCCAACTTAACGCGCCGAGCTTTCCCATATGCTCCCCTACATCCGCTGACAGTTCAGCCGCAAATCAAAAGAAGCCAATCAAAAAGCCTTCAACATTCGGTAAGACCGATCATAAAAAGCAAACTTGCCGGGGCCGTAATGGTCTGAAGACAAGATGTGTTTTATAAGCACCTTATTTAGTTTCCACTAATACAGTCATATGAGTTTGTTTACAGAGTATTTTTTGCATTGGTTGGCGAGTTGACGTAACATCCCACAGACAAGAAAATACCTCTTCCTGATAAGGATATAGGGGGACAATAAACAAGCGACAAGGAAAAGGCACAACTTTTCCGAAATTGAGGGTGGAGTATGTTCAGTGAGCGCGCTGCCAAACAGTCCGCGGGTAAGATATCTATAATCCTGGTTGGCATTATCTTTGTTGCCGGTACAAAGAGACCGTTCACTATAAGAACGCCTCGGGCGTTCAGGCCATCTGCTCGGACTGCCATGTGCCCAAACAATTCATCCCCAAGATGATCGCCAAAGTGGTCGCTGCGAAAGACGTTTACCACGAGATCATGGGCACCATCGACACCAAAGAGAAGTACGAAGCTCACCGTTGGGATATGGCCAACCGGGTGTGGGACAAGATGCGCGCCACCAATTCACGGGAGTGCCGTAGTTGCCACGATTTCGAGAATATGGATCTGAGTGTGCAGGATCGCAGCGCCCGTAAGCGACACCCGAAAGCGATGGACGAGGGTAAGGCTTGTATCGACTGTCATGCCGGTATTGCACACGAGGAGCCGGACGAGCCCGAAGAACCTGATACCCCATGATTGTCGTTATCTGACAAAAACCAATTTTGATACCAGGTATCCTAAGATAACTCATGAAAACAACCAGACTGTTAATTGCCACACTCACACTGCTGTTATCCACCCACTTAGTGGCGGGCAATGCGGAAGCTGAGAAGGAACTGCGGCTTGCAGCGGACGTTGGTGATCTGGAAACCATCACCCATCTTCTGGATAAGGGCGTCTCAGTAGACAGCGCGAACAAGTTCGGCAAGAACGCCCTGATGATTGCGGTAGAGAACAATAATTTCGAAACCGTTGTGCTGCTGCTCAGCCGGGGCGCCAACGTCAACGCCCGCACGGTGGCCGGATGTTCGGCACTGACATTCGCCGCTGAAAACGGCCACCCAGCCCTTACCGCCATGTTACTGGAACGGGGCGCCAACCTGCACGACAGAACCCGCTCAGGATGGGATGCGTTGATGATTGCCGCACGTTACGGCATCACCGACATGGTTGAACAGCTACTATTCAAAGGCGCAGACCCCAAAGCTTCTGACAAGCATGGGCAGAATGCCTTAATGATGGCGGCCGAAAAAGGACATGCCGAAACCGTTGGCATGCTTGCCAAACACCATGCAGATTTAAACAGCCAGGATAAAAACGGCTCTACCGCACTTATCCTGGCGGCAGATCAGGGACATATAGAGACAGTTAAAACCCTGCTATCCTATAAAGCAGATCCCAACAAGCAAGACAATGACGGTGCGACAGCATTGATTTGGGCGGTAGGCCAGGAGGAACTGGATACGGTCAAGCTACTCCTGGAGGCTGGCGCCAATGTCAACCTGGCGGATATCGATGGTGTCACCCCATTGATGGAAGCGGCCCGCACCGGTTCAGAAGAGATGGTCACGCTGCTGCTGCAGCACAACGCAGACAAAACAAATAAAGACAATGAAGGCCATACCGCAGCCGATATTGCGATTCAAAAGAAACATAATAAAGTTTCTGGCCTTCTAAAATAAAATAGAGCATAAGCCTGGGAGGAGACCGGCACGTCTTTTAAAAAAGACGGCAAACAAACGAGTAATAACGTCTCCCTCCACGCTGAACGCAACAGGAGCAGTTCGATAACGACTGCTCAGGTTCGTGTGACACGGGCGCACCATGCCCCCCTGTCGTAAATCGTGTAAGCCTGTTTAAATACCAAAGGAGGTAACATGGCGTACAAAAATCTTAAGAGAGCCTTGATCGGCGCACTGGCCCTCAGTGCCTCATCGGCGGCTTTCGCTGCTGACAAACCCCTGATGTCGGGTGCCAGCGCTTCAATGCTGGCGAATACTTGTGCCGGCTGCCATGGTACCAATGGTGCCAGCCTCGGTCCTGCAACACCCAGTATCGGCGGCATATCCGCCGTCTATTTCGAAGAAGTTATGGAAGGCTTCAAATCCGGTGAGGTTAACGCCACCATTATGGATCGCATCGCCAAGGGTTATAGCGAGGACGAGATCAAGCTAATGGGTGAATACTTCAGTAAACAGCCCTTCGTTATGGCCAAGCAGGACTTTGATGCGGATAAAGCCAAAAAAGGCGCCAAGCTGCATGATAAATATTGCGAAAAATGCCATGCGGACAACGGTACTTCAGCGGAAGATGACTCCGGTATCCTGATGGGCCAATTGACCCCTTACTTGAGCTACGCCCTGGCTGACTTCAAATCTGGTAAAAGAGAGATCTCCAAGAAGATGAAGAAGAAGTTGAATAAGTTGATCAAGAAAGAAGGCGATGCAGGAATAGACGCGCTGTTCAACTTCTACGCCTCAGGCAAACAATAAGGGGGGAATAAGAAACATGAAGATTACCCGAAGAGGTTTTGTTACAGGCGCGGGCGCAGCGACAGCTGTCGGCATGATAGGAACCCCCTATATTGCTCTCGGCGCTTCCAAGAAAGTTGTGGTTATCGGTGGCGGCACCGGTGGTGCAACCGCAGCCAAATATCTGCGAATCGCCGATCCGACCATCGAGGTCACTCTGATTGAAGCCAACAAAGACTACTATACCTGCTATATGTCGAATGAAGTTCTGGGCGGCGACCGCAGCATCGACTCCATCAAGTTCGGCTACTCCGGTCTTGGCAAACATGGCGTCAAAGTGGTTCACGACGTGGTTACCGCGATCGATGCCAAAGCTCAAACCGTTAAAACAGCAGGCGGTCAGACCTTCAACTATGACCGCTGTATTGTTGCCCCAGGTATCGACTTCAAATGGGAGACCCTGGAAGGCTACGACGCCAAGATTGCAGAGACAATTCCGCACGCCTGGAAAGCGGGTTCACAAACCGTTACCCTGCGCAAGCAACTTGAGAGCATGAAAGATGGCGGCACCGTGGTGATTGCCCCGCCAGGCAATCCATTCCGCTGCCCTCCTGGACCCTATGAACGGGCATCCCAGATTGCCCACTACCTGAAACAGCACAAGCCTAAATCAAAGATCATCATCCTCGATCCTAAGCCTAAGTTCTCCAAGATGGGTCTCTTTACCCAGGGCTGGAAAGCGCTCTATGGCTATGAGACCGATAACTCCATGATCGAGTGGCGTGGCAGTGCTCAGGGTTCCAACGACAATGCGGTTGTCAAAGTGGACGCGGCCGCCATGAGTGTCACCACCGGCTTCGACGACACCATCAAAGCCGACGTACTGAATGTCATTCCAAACCAGAAAGCGGGCAAGATCGCCTTTGCTGCCGGTCTGACCAATGACAGCGGCTGGTGTCCGGTCGATCTGCACACCTTCGAATCAACCATTCACAAGAACATTCACGTGATTGGTGATGCATCGATTGCCAAAGGTATGCCGAAATCCGGTTACGCCGCCAACTCTGAAGCCAAGGTCTGTGCCGCCGGTGTTGCTGCTCTGCTGAATGGCCAAGAGCTCGGCTCGCCGGCCTACGTCAACACCTGCTACTCGATCGTTGGTAATGATTGGGGTATCTCCGTGGCGGCTGTCTACAAGCTGGCAGAAGATGGCTCCAAGATCGTCAAGGTATCCGGTGGTCTGACTCCAACTGACGCCACCCCAGAGATGCGGGCCCGTGAAGTCGCCTATGCACACAGCTGGTTCGACAATATCACGGCGGATATTTTCATGTAATCCAGCTTGGAATCAGTCATTGATTCCAATAATAAAGCGGGGCATTGCCCCGCTTTTTTTCGCCCTGTCACAACGCAATCAGCGACTGATAGATCGTTGTGAAAACCTTATGAACAATTCACCTGGCTACGCGCCTCACTAAGGGCGAGCCGGCCGCATTGGACGCTGATCAATGCTATAGCCGGCCCCGGAATGCAGATTAGCCGGCCGGGCAAACTTAGGAAAATCCGGATTGCGCCACCCTGGTGGAGCCAACTTCTCTTCCGGCGGCTTGATGCGCGAAACATAATCCAATACCGCACGAACATCCCGATGGCTGAAACCGTGTATCTGCTTGACCATTTTCCGATCGGCGTTACGCCGACGTTCACTTTTAATCCACTCGAATTGTCGCAGCAGATAGCGATAGTGCTGACCGTAGATCAAGGGAATATGATCTTCCAGCTCACCCTCGCCATGATCACCATGGCACTCCACACAATTATCTTTATAGAGCTGCTCCCCCAAGACGAGATCGTTACCAGGTCCGATACCATTGTGTGGGCTCATGGGTAGATCAGCGATATAGGCCGCCACATCAGCAATCTCCTGAGCACCGCCTAGCAGCTGCGGGGAGGTGAAGGGCAACATGGTTGGATTATCCCGGTTTCTTGCCCGTATATCGGCCAGCTGTTTGATCAGAACGCTAGGCAATTGTCCCGCCACCTGAGGGTAGGCACCACTCTCAAGCCCCCAACCTTCCGGGGTATGGCAGACGGCGCAGATCCTGTAGACCTTTTTACCATTCGCTTTGTTTGGGGTGAGATTCATTGCAGCTTCATACTCACGCATTGCATCATCTTCTGGCAGGACGAAACTCACAGCCGGCATCAAAACACTGGCCAGAGATACAGCCAAAATAATCTTTCTCATTGAAACTCCTGATTCACAAACGCTTGCACGCCACCGGTTGAATCCTGCTCCGTTGCTGCACTATTCTTACGTTTTATTTTATGTCGCAATAAACATTTCTTAGCGCGAAGCACGCTCATTTAAACCTTCTCAGTGTTTAATATAGCGAGGCACATGCCGCGGCACAATGAAAGATAGCTCGCCAACCACAAGTATAGGTCTCTATGCTCTCCCAAAGCGGAATAAGAAGACTGAATCAGAAGCTATTCACTTATATTAAACAGGGATAAATTTAATAACTGCTAAGGTTAAGATGACGAAGATTTGTCAATCAAATCACCCCATCAAAATAACGACAATACAATACAGGTGCCGACTACTATGAAAAGGCTACTCTTACCGATAATAATGTTACTCATAACCCCTTTTGCATCCCATGCAATCGACCTGGAGAATGGCAAGCGACAGGCTCGCAGCTGCGCACTTTGCCATGGACATTATGGACAGGGAACACCAGGCCCAGCCTCACCACGATTGGCGGGCACACCAGCCGGTTACATGATCAAGCAGATCGAAGCCTACCTCAATGAAGAACGGATCAATCCACGCATGATCATCACCGCCTCGCTGCACTCATTGAGCGAACAGGACATCGATGACATTGCCGCCTATTACGAAGCGATCAATCTTGATAAGATCAACCCTGTGTTGAATCATATCCCACTGTGGAAGGGAGATATCGAACTTGGCAGGGAACTCTATGAGGGAGATTGCAAAAGCTGCCACCGCAAAAATGGCATGGGCAAATCCCGCAAGGCCATCCCGGCCCTGGCACTGCAATACCCCCGCTATCTGTTCCGCCAGATCAAGATGTTTCAATGGGATAAGCGGGTTCACGATGACGATCCAGAAGATGATACCTTCGACAATCTGTCTGACAAGGAGATCGAAGCACTCCTCTCCTACGTCTCTTCACTAGCGCCCAATAACAAACAATAACTGGTCGCCATAACCATAAAACAGATAAAGAACATAACCTGGGAGAACCCTATGAAATCACTCAAAGCGGTGGGCGTTGCTCTGCTGGTCAACCTGGCATTTCTAAGCAGTGTGGTCGCAAGCGAACAACCTGAAATCAACATCACAGATATCAACCAGACTGTGGTTCAGATGAGCGTAAAAGATGGTGTCAGCAAAGAGGATGCTGTGCAGGCGCTGATGTCCAGAGCGGCAGAAATCAATTTAAAGTTTGTTGCCCGTCAGCAGGTCTCCAAAGAACTTGAAGCAAGAGGCTTGAAAACCCCTTATCTGGACATCTTCCAATTCTGTAATCCTGAAGATGCCAGAGAGATGATCCTGCACGATCCGATCTATGCCGCCTACATGCCTTGCCGAATCGCCATGGTGGAGGATAAGACAGGCCAGCTGTGGTTGATGATGCTCAACCTGGACATGCTGATCAACAGCAAATTGCTGCCACCGGATCTGACCGAGATCGCCATTCGCGTCAACCAGGCCATGCTCGATGTGATGGTGGCAGGCGCCACCGGCGAATTCTGAGACGAATAATCTATAAAAAAACCGTACCCTCGGGTACGGGATCTT
>JARRQD010000238.1:0-2141 GCA_037382205.1 Candidatus Thiodiazotropha sp. | reverse complement strand
GGTTAAGTTAAGTTGAGCGCTAACTCTGACACATATTATTCGCAAGATTGCTTTGAAAGATCGCCTTGTGAATATCACCCAGACTCAACATACCGACCAGCTGACCGGCATCCGCAACGGGAATACGACGAAACTTATGGCGCACCATCACAGTTGCCGCTTTCAGAATATGCATATCTGGGCTCACCGTGATGACATTGGAAGACATCACATCTGAGACCTTTAAATTCACCACATCCTTATACTGCAACATCATTTTGTCGTAATCGGGTGATGAGATACCATCCATCACCTCTTCCAGGGTGGGGAACATTCTGTGTAGAACATCCTTTTCAGCAATAATCCCAGCCAGTTTGCCATCATCGACAACGGGCAGGCCGCTATAGCGGAACAGACACATCAGCGAGACAACCTCCAACAGCTTGGTGTCTGGTGTCACCGTTTTTGGTGAATTTGACATTATTTCGCTTACCAGCATCGAAACAACTCCTCATCTTTGGTTAATTAATCATTATTCTTCCTGGTAAAACCCAGAACTCAACCATACGCATTCTGTTGGGCTATGCCAACCGTTTTATCCCCCAAGCAGCTGATCATTGGGAATATTCTCTTGCAAAACAACCCTCCAAACCGGCCCCCGTAAAAAACCAGCCTCAGCCAAACAGGAATATAATTCCTTGAATTAACCACTTAAGGGCACCAACACCGATAGAGTGCCTTTTCTTAACCACAGAGAGCCGCCTGGGGATAAAAACTGAACATCATCATAAGCCAATGATTTGCCATGAAAAGCGACTATCTATCCAGAAGTTATCCACAATTCGCACACAGATAGACACCCCTTTTCCACAACTTAATACACAATATGTTGTGGTTGACATCCGACAGATAGGATATATATTGTGTTTACTGGTTTTGAAGATCCACAAATCGATATCTCCAACCAGTCATAAAGACCGGTAACCTATCCGGCCAGCAGGTCAATGACCTGCATAGAAACGGCAGTCAACGAGCTGCCGGCAACGACGACCAAACAGAATTACCACCAGACCACAAGAGTTAGGCCCCGGCCTGGCCATCCCGTACGACGATGACCGCCAACGAAAAGAACATTGAGGAGAAGACATGGCGACACCAGTAGCCGATAGCGACGTGACTGTTGCAGTGCCCCAACCACCTGAGATGCAGCAACCGACCAGCCAGAGCCAAACTGGCACCAATAGTAGTATCCAAGTGATTCGCCGCAACGGCAAAGTCACCAACTTCGATCCCAGCAAGATCAGTGTCGCCATGACCAAAGCGTTTCTTGCTGTGGAGGGAGGTAGCGCTGCCGCTTCAAGCCGTGTTCACGACACCGTAAAAGGCCTCACTGAACAAGTGCTCAACGCCCTGACCCGCCGCCTGCCCGACAGCGGCACCGTACACATCGAAGATATCCAGGATCAGGTTGAACTCTGCCTGATGCGCTCTGGAGAGCACAAAGCGGCGCGCGCCTACGTCCTCTACCGCGAACGGCAGAACATGAAGCGCCAGGAAGAGGCCGCCAAGCGAGCCGAGACCGAAGGCATCCCAGAGGAGCACCGGGTCAATGTCACCCTGGAAGACGGCAGCCAACGCCCACTCGACGTGGAGCGTCTGCACGCCCTGGTGGAAGAGGCCTGTAGCGGCTTCGAAGAGGTGGACGCCACCCGCATCCTGCAGGATGCCTGCCGCAACCTGTTCGATGGCGTCAAAGAGAGCGACGTCTCCCAAACCCTGGTGATGAGCGCCCGCACCCTGATCGATCAGGAGCCTAACTACTCTCAGGTCGCGGCCCGACTGCTGCTCGACATCCTGCGTCGGGAGGCCCTCGGTTTCCTCGATATCAATAGCCCGGTCAATACTCAGGCCGACATGGCCGGACTCTACGGCGACTACTTCAAACGCTATATCAAACAGGCGGAAGATCTGGAGCTGCTCGACAGCCGTCTCGGTCAATACGACCTGGAGCGTCTGACCAACGCCATCAAGCCGGAGCGTGATCTGCAGTTCACCTACCTGGGCCTGCAGACCCTCTACGACCGCTACTTCATCCACAGCGAGAGCGGCGTGCGCTTCGAGCTGCCCCAGGCCTTCTTCATGCGCGTCTCCATGGGCCTGGC
>JARRQD010000237.1:0-6011 GCA_037382205.1 Candidatus Thiodiazotropha sp. | reverse complement strand
CTGGCCGAGATGGGGTCTGAGTATCTCGTAAAACAGCTCAGGTTGTTCGATAAAGGCGATATGGCCGCCGTTGGGTATCAGCTCCAGTCTGGCGTTGGGCATCAGCGACTCGAGCACATAGCCGGTGCGCAGCGGGGCGATTTTATCCTGATCACCCCAAACGATCAGGGTGGGTTGATGGATGGTCTCCGGAATGCGGCTGAAATCGTTCTGCACCAGCGCCAGCCCGGCGATTGCTGAGGGGTCGCCGCGCAGTACCTTGTTACGGAAAGGCTCCAGATTGATCAGCAGGTCCATGTTCACCGGGTAACGCTTTTCCAGAGCGCTCATCAATGCCCCCGCTAAATCGGTGACTTTGCGTTCGTCGAAGAGATTGTATTGATTGAGTACCTTGTCGACGCCCAGTGGGGCCAGATATTTGGTGTAGGCCTGGCGATGCAGTATGCCCGCCGCGTCGATCAGGGTCAGGGTCTTCACTGATGCCGGGTAGCTGTGGGTGTATTGCAGGCTGATTGCGCCTCCCATCGAGTGTCCAATCAGGTGGAAGGGTCTGCCGACATGCTTGTCGGTCAGTTGCTGGATCAGTCGGGCGTAGTTGACTGGCGAGTAGAGGGCGTTGCGTTTGGTCGAACGGCCGAATCCAGGGAGATCGAAGGTAAAAATGTAATAGTCCTTTTTCAGCCGCTGAAGAATGTCCTCCCAGCAGGTGGAGGCTTCATCGCCCAGTCCATGAACCATGACGACCGCCGGTTTGTTCGGATTACCGGCACTTCTCAGGTAGACCTGACCACCAAACACCATCTCCTGTTCATACCACTCCCGATCTTGGGCTTTGGCGGCTGCAAAAGCGCTGCTGAAAAGCAGCCAGAGTAACAATGGCAGGGCGAATGATTTGATCTTCATAGGGCAAGATGATAACAGGGTGAGTAGTCCCCTTGTAGTTTCATGCGATTTTGCGCGGCGAAGGCGATCAGAAGCCTGTCCATGGCGTCCATCACCAGCTGTTCACCATGCAGCATGAAGGGTCCGTGCTTTTCTACGGCGCGAATACCATCCTCCTTAACGTTGCCTGCGACGATGCCTGAGAAGGCTTTGCGAAGATTCGCCGCGGCCAGATGAGGCTGCTGATGCCGATTGAGCTGCAGACCTGCCATTGCCTTATGGGTTGGTATGAACGGGTGTTGCAGGTCGCTCTCGATGTGCAGTCGCCAGTTGAAATAGAAGGCATCATTAGCATCGTAGCGACAGCTTCTCACCTTCTCCATGGCCTCTGCCATGGCCTTGGCCACGGCTTGCGAATCATCGATGATGAGCTGGTAGTGCTGTTGCGCCTGGTCTCCCAGGGTCATACCAATGAAACGGTGGATCTCATCAAAGTATTCAGCCGACTCGGCCGGGCCAGTCAGGATCAGTGGAAAGCTGTGCTCCTGGTTATTTGGGTGCATCAGTATGCCCAGTAGGTAGAGCAGCTCTTCCATGGTGCCAGCACCGCCGGGAAAGATCACCACCCCATGGCCGGTGCGGACGAAGGCTTCGAGGCGTTTTTCAATGTCTGGCATGATCACCAGTTCGTTGACGATCGGATTTGGTGGCTCCGAGGCAATGATGCCTGGCTCGGTGATGCCCAGATAACGCCCATCGCCGATACGCTGTTTGGCGTGCCCCAAAGCGGCGCCTTTCATCGGGCCTTTCATCGCACCAGGACCACATCCTGTGCAGATATTCAGCCCCCTCAGGCCCAGCTGGTAACCTACCTCTTTGGTGTAGTCATACTCAGATCGGCCGATTGAGTGACCGCCCCAGCAGACGATCAGATTGGGGTCCATGCCGGTATGCAGGACTCTGGCATTACGCAGGATGTGAAATACCGCCGAGGTGATATGTACCGGGTTTTTCAGGTCATACCCCGGGTTGTTCTGAATCTCATTGTGCACATAGATGATGTCCCGCAATACCGCGAACAGATGCTCCTGGATACCACGGATCATCTTGGCATCGACAAAAGCACTGCCCGGGGCATTCTCCAGGCGCAGTTGAATACCCCGGTGACTCTGCATCAGATGAATGCCAAAATCCCGATAGCTGTGAAAAATATCCTTCGCGTTATCGGTTTCGCTGCCGCAGTTGAGCACCGCCAGCGCGCAGCGGCGAAACAGCCCATACAGCCCCCGTGCGCTGGTATCCAAAAGGTCGTTGACTTCAAGCTGGGAGAGTACTTCAAGGCTGCCGCCAGGCCTGACGGTAGCGCTCAGGCGAGAAACGGTTGGTTTGTTTTGACGGTCGGCAGTGGATGGCTTTTTATTATCTGTTCTACTCATAGTCATACTGTTTTCATTCCGTTACACATTCTGCTATCCAAAACCAATAGGCCGAGTAGAAGTGAGAGCGTTCAGAGCGGGTGTTTCTAATTTTGTTTGGCGATATGCTGCCTCACTGGATTCCAGCGAGTGTCAAACAAGGTGAGGCACCACACTCGTGATATTACGGAAGTTTTGATCAAGTGTGAGGCTGTCAACGATTTGGCAGCAGCGCCTCGATGATTTTCCGCTCTTCCAGTAACTCTTTTTCCGAGGCTTTCAGTCGGGCTATGCTGAAATCATCCAGATCCAGGCCCTGAACAATTGCATAATCGCCATTTTTACAGGTAACCGGACACGAAAATACAATACCCTCCGCAATGCCATAACTGCCATCGGAGTGAACGGCCATGCTGACCCAGTCGTCTTCCTCTGTGCCTAATGCCCAATCGTGTACATGGCCAACAACCGCATCAGCGGCTGACGCGGCCGAGGAGAGCCCTCTGGCCTCGATGATCTCTGCCCCCCGGCGCTGAATCTTGGGGATAAAGTGGTCGATGGCCCAATCCTGACTGACCAGATCGAATACTGGCTGACCATTGATCACACAGTTATCCATATGAGGGTATTGGGTCATGGAGTGGTTGCCCCAGATGGTCATCCTGGTGATATCCGCTACCAGGGAGTTACTCTTGTTGGCCAGCTGTCCCAGCGCTCGATTATGATCCAGGCGGGTCATCGCAGTAAATTGAGTGCGGCTCAGGTCCGGGGCGTTGGCTGCAGCAATCAACGCATTGGTATTGGCCGGATTCCCTACCACCAGCACCCGCACATTCGGCGAAGCGTAATCATTGATTGCCTTGCCCTGATGAGAAAATATTTTCGCATTCTCAGCGATTAAATCCTTACGCTCCATGCCTTTGCTGCGGGGCTTGGCGCCAATCAGGATAGCGTAGTCTGTGCCGCGAAAACCGATGCTCGGGTCATCGGTCAGGACAATGTCATGGAGCAGAGGAAAGGCACAATCCTCGAGTTCCATACCGACCCCATTGAGTGAGGAGATCGCCTGGGGAATCTCCAGCAGACGTAGAATGACCGGTTGATCCTGGCCGAACATAGCGCCTGATGCAATACGAAATGCCAGCGCGTATCCGATATGGCCGGCTGCGCCGGTTATAGTGACTTTTACAGCGGGTTTCATTTCAGTAGGATCCTCCATTAAATAAATAGATACCCAGATAAGTATAGTTTGGTGGGTGATTTCCAGACAGTTAATTCTAAAGCGAAAAGCGATGTATTTATCAATCCTTTTTATTGTCTGAGTCAGCCTCTATGATGACTTCGTGCATCTCGATGGCGCCTTCACCGACGAAAGCCTCTTTCGGCATTGGATTGGCATGCGCCATTTTAAAATCCTCACTACCGACCCAGTTTTCAAAGGCGGCTTTGTCCTGCCAGCTGGTGAGTACGATATAGGGTGTATTCGGACTGTTCGGTTTCAAGACCTGCATGCGTACAAAGCCAGGTTGTTTATCGATCTGGCCACTGCGGGCCTGAAATCGGGCCTCAAACATCTCCCTGTAGTCCTCAGCGACGGGTACTCGATTGGCAACAATGAACATTTTTATCTCCTTGGTTTTGCATGATTTAGATTCTGTAGATTTCTTGAGCCTTAGGAACGCTTTTGTCATCCCGGCGAACCCTGGAACCCGTAGCAGTCAGCTCTGGTTTCAAGATAGTAAGTAGAGTGCTCACTCCTCCAAATGGTCATAAGCGGGAAGTGTCTGTAATCTGTTATCGGGTTTTGGATCGCCAACGGTAAAGTGATAGAGGCTTTGTAGTCCTGAGTCTTTCAGGCCTACGATCTCGTGAACCGCATCATCGAAAAAACAACCGATTCCGGTACCTCTGACGCCATGGGCCTCTGCCTGCAGGTAGAGTACCTGTCCGATCAGGCCAGCCTCCCAGAAAAGCTCCGGATAGGCGGCTGGGCCGTAACTCTGCAAAGCGCTGTCGAACTCAGCCAACATACCCAGGCTGAAAAAGCTGCTGGCCGCGATATCCTGGTGGCAACTGAGGGCGCGGGCGACTTTTTTTACCTCTGTGCTCAGCAGCTGATAGAGCGGTATGTGGGTCGGCTGGTCTGCAGTGGCCTGCCAGCTGAAATTCGGATCCAGACTCTGTTTGAGCTTAGGGATGATCTGTTGTGAGCGGGGGAGCAGGTAGAGACCGGGTGCCAGGCCCTCCACCCGGTGGACAAACAGCAGTAGGTGGATTTTGGGCTGGTAGGGCCAGCCTTTCCAAGGTTGCTCAGAGGGTCGTGGCAGGCAGCGGTCGAGCATCTGATAAAAGCGCTCGGCCATCAGGCTTGACTTGCCATTGAAGGCCTGAGCGCTGCGTCGCTGCAGAATGGTCTGACGGATTGGTGGGCTGGGTATCTGGCTCGGTGGCGGGATCGATGTCTCAAGCAGGGATTGCCGACAGGGTGGGCAGGTTCTGAGTGCGGCCTCCAGCCGATCGATCACGGGCCAATGGTGATTGGGGTGGTCACTGAGTCGATTGGCTTGGCCGTGCCAGCGGATTGCCGCGAAATCGTCTATCTCAGCAACTTCGATCTCAACGGGAAGTTGCGCTGTTTGCTCAGTAAGACTAAAGAGAAGATCCGGGTATTCAGTTTCGGCATCCTTGAAATCTTCCGATCTGTCGAGCCCCAGCAATTTTGCCAGCTCTGTACGGCTGATTGGCAGACGTTGCAGAGAATAACCAAGTGCTGCTGCAGAGTAGGCGAGGGCGCCGATTGCGTGCCCGATATCGAGTTGCACATAGCGGTAGGCACGTTCACCATATTTCCAGGCCTCTCGCCAGGCGATGCTGCTAAAGGCCACCAGGACCTGAGGTTGCTTGTCAGGCTTTGAAGGGATCTCCGCCCGCAGCTCCAAGGCGTGCTGATAGGGGGCGTAGTGATAAATGCCATCATTCAAATGTTGCAGCCCGCAGACCAGTAGGTAGGTCTCTGTTGGGTGCAGATTGCCGCTGGATGGGTTGCAACGCAGTGACCAGCGATCAGGTCCATAGACCTTCCAGGCAGCCAGCCCCATGCTGAAACGCAGTAGGCTGGATAGCTCCTCTAATCCCCAGTCGGCGAGGGCAAGCTGCTGCTTGTGCTGGCTGATACGATCCAGTCCTGGATCGGCTAGGCCTGTAAAATCCAGGGGTAGCTTGGTTAGGGGGGCTGTATCGAACTGCCGGAATGGGTTGGGTTGTTGCTCCCAGTCGAGAAAGTCGGGTCCAGCTGCGTATCTGTCCAAACGATGTTTGGTCCTCTCATGATAGGCCCGCACCCTTTCCAGAGTCGTATTCACGTCGTTTTCAGTCATATAGGCAGCGACGATTTATCAGCCTGCAAAGCTTGACTGTTGTTTGATCGGGGTGGCTTCCTGCCGGGATCATTCTGCACCTCATTACCGTTCTGTTTGGTGGTTAGGAGGCCGCTGCTTCGTCAGGGGTCTTCGCCCGCACCGTGAGGGCGTGCAGCTCCCCTGAGGCGATCTCCTGATTGAACAGGGTTAATATGGAACGCTGTCGTTGCAGGCTTTTCATTTCGGCAAATGCCGGAGTGGTGACATTCACCTCAAAGCTACAACTCTCCCCGGCTACACTGATTTCGGCATCTGGATAGCGTGTTTTAATGCGCTGCATCAAATCTTCTTCATT
>JARRQD010000236.1:0-10300 GCA_037382205.1 Candidatus Thiodiazotropha sp. | reverse complement strand
GTCGCTCCTGCACATCCATGTGCCCGCGACACTTGTGCATCCCTGCACGGCGCGCAACGACGCACAATAGCGCGCTATTCCAAGGCGTTGCAACGCCGCCATGCGCCGCCACAAGCGTGGCATTAACGTTGTAGCGTGATTCACCCAGAAGGTGACCATGACCATCGAAGCTATTTTCTTCAAAATCAGGAACCTAATATTAGAATGGAGCGGTCAACTGATTTTTTTAGGTTCAATGAATCTGCCATAGGCAGACCGACCCCTGTCGGCCTGCCTAGCTGCAATTGCTGGGGTTTACTGCCCAGCCAGTTTTAACATCAGACTGTTGAGTCGGCGAACAAATGCAGCCGGATCATCCAACTGTCCACCTTCCGCAAGCTGCGCCTGATCGAACAGTACTTTGCTCAAATCGCCGAAACGCCCATCATCAGACTCGTTTTCAAGCTGCTGGACAAGGGGGTGAGTCGCATTGACCTCCATGATCGGCTTAGTCTGAGGCGCATCCTGTCCAACCGATTTGAGCACTCGGGCCAGATTGGCACTCATATCATGCTCCTCAACGACCAGACAGGCCGGTGAGTCGGTTAAACGTTGACTGACTCTAATCTCTTTAACAGACTCCTGCAAAACCTGCTGCATCTTTTCCAGCAGTGTCTTGTGTGCTTCAGTCTGCTGTTCCTGACTCTCCTGCTCTTCCTTATCTTCCAGATCACCGAGATCGAGCTCACCCTTGGCGACAGATTGCAGGGACTTACCATCAAACTCAGTCAGACTGGTAACCAGCCATTCATCCACCCGATCAGAAAGCAGCAGTACTTCGATCTCTTTTTTCTTCAACACTTCCAGATGTGGGCTGTAACGTGCCGCAGCTGGGGAATCGGCAGTTATATAGTAGATCTTCTCCTGTCCCTCACGCATTCTGGCCACATAATCGGCCAGCGACACAGTCTGCTCATCGGTCTCATTATGGGTAGAGGCGAATCGAAGCAGTCCGGAGATTTTCTCCTTATTGGCAAAATCCTCGGCGGGCCCCTCTTTCAACACTTTACCAAATTGATCCCAGAATGACTGATACTTCTCTTTGTCAGTCTCAGCAAGTTTTTCCAGCGAGCTCAACACTCGCTTCACATTGGCTTGTCGAATGGTGTCGATTTTCCGGTTGTGCTGCAGAATCTCCCGAGAGACGTTGAGCGGTAGATCATCTGAATCCACCACCCCTTTGACGAAACGCATATAGCGAGGCATCAGCTTTTCCGCCTCATCCATGATGAATACTCGCCTGACAAACAGCTTCACACCATGTTTTTGATCCCTGTCCCAGAGGTCGAATGGAGCACGGGCAGGCACAAACAGCAGCGCCGTGTATTCATTGTTACCTTCGACCCGGTTGTGTACATGGAGAAGTGGATCCTCGAAATCGTGGGAGACATGTTTATAGAACTCATTGTACTCCTCATCGCTGATCTCGCTACGACTCTTCATCCACAGCGCGGTACCAGTGTTTACTCGTTCAAATTCAGCGGTTTCAGGTTTTTCCTCATCTTCACCGTAGAACTCCTTCTCCATCTCCACCGGCATGGTGATGTGATCGGAAAATTTAGAGATGATACTGCGCAATCTGAAACCTTCGAGAAATTCGCTTTCATCTTCCCGCAGGTGGAGTATGACGTCAGTTCCTCGACTTGGTTTGTCGATATTCTCTATGGAATAGGAGCCCTGCCCCTCAGATACCCATTGAACACCATGCTCATGACCAAGACCGGCCCTCCGGGTTTTTAGCGTTACTTTGTCTGCAACGATGAAGGCTGAATAGAAGCCGACCCCGAACTGTCCGATCAGTTCACTGTCTTTGGCCTGATCACCAGACATGGCTTCAAAGAACTTGCGGGTTCCTGAACTGGCGATGGTGCCGATGGTATCGGTCACATCCTGTCGACTCATACCGATACCATTGTCGGATATGGTCAAAGTGCCAGCCTCCTTGTCATAGGTTACCCGAACCTTCAGTTCCACATCGTCTTCGAACAGCGCCTCGTCAGTAAGTGCTTCAAATCTCAGCTTTTCTGCAGCATCCGAAGCATTGGAGATCAACTCCCTCAGAAAAATCTCTTTGTTACTGTAGAGGGATCGGATAACGAGATTTAATACCTGGCTGACTTCCGCCTGAAAATCCAGGGTTTCTTTTTGAGCTTCAATGGTCATATTTGAGAACGGCCTCTGTAATCAAAGTAGATACAATTTCCCTAATAGAACAAAACCACACTTGCAACAGGTTACCCTGCTGCGAGTGGCTTTAAGGATTTCAAATCGTTCAGTAGGTTGGGATGGTCAGTCTATTTTTCAAGGCCAGCCACTCAATTGATTTAAAAACTACTTATAAGTCCGAGAGTTACGCGATTTTCATCGAAGTCATTCAAGTCTATTTCCCCATCACGTTCAAGATAAGTATAACCGAAAGACAGACTGGTATTGGCGCCTAATGCGTAGACCAGGCCCAAGTCGGCAGACCACTCATCATAGACATTTAAGTCCTGGTCATGGTCTACCCAGAGGAGCCGGGTAAGGCCGCTAAATCTACGGCTGATTACCCGGCGGAGTGAGATGGATGCAGTTTTATCTTCAGTATCCTGACTATCAAGCGAATAATCTCGCTTAATGAACCCGGCTCTCAGTTGAATCAGGGTTCTCAAGGTACGAAATGCGTAAGAGGCATTGACTCGGTCTGTCTCATAGTATTCTGCACTCAGGGTGGAGATACCGACAACACTGACCGATGGAGGATTGTCCAGTACCGGATCTCTGACAAGATTGCCGAACTCATCCTGGCGCTGAAAGAGGGAGGAATGGGTCACTTCATCACGAGCACTGATATATTCCCGCTTGTAGTTGAGTCGCCAAACGGATTTACTCGCTTCATGCTCAAAATCCACGTAGTAATCATCACCAAAGGCGCGCTCACCGCCACCGATTGAGAAACGGGTTCGATTGGTTGGTGTGAATACAATGCCGAGAGACCAAAGCTCACCTTTGACATCCTCTTCATTCGCAAGATCAAATTCTTCATAACCAGCCGCAAAAGCCAAAGCCCATCGACGGGTGATCTGTTGGATAAACTCCCCTCTGAATATTGAAACCTTGTTGTCCTGTGGGCCAGAAAAATCTTCTCTGGTGTGGCTGGCTGAAAGCTCCCAGGCCTGGGCTGTTGAATAGGTTCCGCTGCCGACAACCAAATCGATTTTCTGCGAGGAGCTATCGATCTCGTTATCCTCCTCGTACTCTACTTTATCGGCGGTATATCGCGTCTCCAAGACTGCGACGTTGCCAAATCTGGTGGTATAGTAAGGACTTAGGCCGAGCATGTAGTAATCAACATTCTCGGCTGGCCCAGTCAGTCCATCCGGGCTGTTGCGGCTACCTGAGATGCGGGTCTGATCAGCGGCCCCCCAAACATCTACGAAGAGATGATTTTCCACCACCTCTGCATCGGCGTTTGCGCGTAAAAAATGGACAGTTTCGTTGTGCCTGGTCTCCTCCTTGTAGTAGCGGTATTCAGGGGAGTAGTTGAAATCGAGATTGGTTCTGGCGCCCTCCCGATAGATCGATAATCCAGGCCTTACGCGGGTGACATACTCTTCCTGCTTATCATCGCTGGTCAGTTGTGCATTATCGGTGTAAATTTCATCCAGGGTGATCGATGGGGAGATGATCCATTCACCCGATTGGGCTGCCAATGGGAGTGAGAGCATGCTGAACATACCCAGCATGTGCAGCGTCAGTTTACGGTCAAGCCAGTGAATTTTTACGCAAGACATCCTATCCACCCTGTTCTAATCGGTCTTAATTGAATCATGTTTTATCGTTCATCCATGTTTGCGTCAACAGCGACGATCCTGACTGATCCCGTGAGACAGAGGCCACACTTAGTGAAATCCTCTGTGACAGCAATAATGGGGCGAGCATTCTAACACGCTTTGTTGCGATTGAAGTTATCTACCGCACAATTCTATCGCCTACAAAGAGAGAACGTTGTTTCGCCCCCCCACAGTCGGAGGCCAATGAGGGCAGTGTAAAACCAAAACCCGATCTGTTTTCTCGAAAATTTGCATTTAAAACGGACAGACTCACAAAGCTTATGGCGAATCTTCATACACTTTGCCCGACTTCACCAGGCAATATGTCACTGTCCGTGCTTCAACTGACCACGCTAGATATGGTTGAATAGTAACAATCCCAGCAATCAATCCTTGTGAAGTTGAAAACATGAATACCACTACTATCACCACCCAAGCCTTTGATGATCAGCGTCCAGGAACGTCCGGATTGCGTAAAAAAGTTAAAGTATTCCAAACCCCCCACTACCTGGAGAACTTTGTCCAGGCCATTTTCGACAGCCAAAAGGATTTGCATGGTGGCTGCCTGGTGCTCGGCGGAGATGGGCGTTACTACAATCGAGAAGCGATTCAGACCATTCTTAAAATGGCGGCTGCCAATGGTGTAGCCAAGGTGATTGTTGGGCTGGGAGGGTTACTTTCCACGCCAGCCGCCTCTTGTCTGATCCGCAAGTACAAGACAGATGGTGGCATCATACTCTCTGCCAGTCACAATCCCGGCGGACCGGAGGAAGACTTCGGCATCAAATTCAACACAGCGAACGGAGGACCTGCCCCAGAATCGGTTACCGAGGCAATTTTCAGTCGCACAACAACCATCGACAGCTACAAGATCGCCGAGAGTAGTGATATCGATTTGGATATCGCTGGAGAGCAACGGATTGGAGAGACTGATATTCAGATTATCGATTCTGTAATCGACTATGCGGATCTGATGGCCAGCCTGTTCGATTTTGAACGAATCCATCAGCTGTTTAATTCTGGTGCATTTAAAATGTGTTTTGATGCCATGCACGCTGTCACTGGCCCCTATGCCAAACATATTTTTGAAGAGCGGCTGGGTGCAGAGCCCGGTACTGTGATCAATAGCATTCCTAAGTTAGATTTCGGTGGTGGCCATCCGGATCCAAATCTGGTTCATGCTCATGCATTGGTTGAACGCACCCAGGGGCGCGGAGGTGTGGATTTTGGCGCTGCATCCGATGGAGATGGTGACAGGAACATGATCCTGGGACGAGATTTTTTTGTCACACCCAGTGACAGCCTGGCGGTGATGACAGCCAATGCCCACTTGGTCAAAGGCTATGCCACAGGCATCAGCGGGGTTGCCCGCTCGATGCCGACCAGTCAAGCCGCCGACCGGGTTGCTGAAAAGCTTGGCCTGGAGTGCTTCGAAACGCCTACCGGCTGGAAATTCTTCGGTAATCTGCTCGATGCGGGAAAAATAACATTGTGTGGTGAAGAGAGTTTTGGCACGGGCTCCAACCATATCCGGGAAAAGGATGGTATGTGGGCTGTACTGTTCTGGCTCAATCTGCTCGCAGTCAAGCAACAACCTGTCGAAACAATTGTGCGCGATCACTGGAAAACCTATGGTCGCAACTACTATACGCGCTACGATTATGAAGCCATCGATAAGGCTGCCGCAGAATCCCTAATGGTGTCATTGATTGACAAGCTCGAAAGCCTGGCGGGGAGAGACATTGATGGTTATCAGGTGGATTATGCCGACAACTTCTCCTACACAGATCCGGTAGACGGCAGCATATCAAGTAACCAGGGAATCAGAATTGGTTTTACCGATGGTTCCAGGATCGTTTTCAGACTCTCAGGTACAGGAACTCAGGGAGCCACCCTCAGGGTCTATCTGGAAGCCTATGAAGCCGATCCACAAAAACAGATGTCATCCACCGAAGAGGTGATGAAGCCACTGGTGAGCATTGCTCTGAAGCTGGCAGAAATCGAACAGCGCACAGGTCGTACTGAACCCACAGTTATCACCTGAACTTCTGGACAATTCTTGATACGCTTACTATAAGATTGCTGTGCCTAAAAAAATATTTTTAAAAACTCAAGTCGCCAAGAAAAAAGTGGCCAAAAAACGTGCAGCAAAGAAAAGTGTATCGACTAAAGGGGTAATCAGTCCGCGTGAACGGTACGAAATGATCGCAACCATGGCCTACTATCGAGCCGAGTCGCGCAACTTCGAACCTGGTTACGATGTACAGGACTGGCTTGACTGTGAAGCAATCATCAACAATATGCTGAGCAAGAACTGAACACCAGCCAGGCCTCTCTTCGCAAGCCCTAGGCTTTTAACTAGGGCTTGCTTACGCCGCAAAACCCTCAGTGCTGCCTGATTGGGATATCATACAGATGGCTGCGATTTACCAGCTAAGGGCCGGGGAAATAAATAATCATCCAATCTTGCTTGTCTTTTGCCCCGGCTTTGATGTTGCACAAAGGGTCACGTAGAGCGGCTATGCTCCCCTTTGTACGCCTAGAATCCGGGACAAAATCCGGCGCAATCTTTGGATGATTATTTATTTCCCCGACCCTAACAGGGAGGCGATTATGCGCTGGTGAAACCAGACCATCAGACCGGCACCAACAATCAGCAGCGAACCCAGATAGAATGGCCAACCCAACAGATCATCGAAAAAGATCAGACTGATCAAAGCGGCGGCAACCAGTTGTGCATTCAAATAGGGGGAGAGCAGCGACGCTGATGCCATATGAAATGCCTTAACCAGCAGGAAATGTCCAGATGCTCCCAGCACCCCCGTAACACCTAAAAATAACCACTGGATAGCTGTCGGTTGTTGCCACCAGATTGGCAGCAACAGGGACAGAATCACCCCACCGGCGAAGGTGGTATGAAAAAGCGTGGTCGGTTCACTGTCATGCCCCTTCAAGGCTCTGGTCAAGATAAAGTAGAAAGCCAGACAGACTGCCCCCAGACAGGCAATCAACAAGGCAGGATTGGGATCTCGAAATCCTGGCCTGACAATCAAAAGCACACCGATGAAACCGATTCCCACGGCTAACCACTCGGTTGCGCCAACCCTCTCCTTAAGAAACCAGCCGGCCAGCAGTGTGACCAGAACCGGTGCAAAAAAGACAATCGAGGTGGCATCTGCCAGAGAAATTGTCTGTATGGCATGGTAGAGACAGAGCGTAACCCCCATCAGACAGATCGCTCTGAGCAGTTGCATAGCGGGCCTTTTGGGGCGGAGAAAGGCAAACCCCCTTCCCCAGGAAAACAGTATTGCTACAATCACTGTGTGGAAAAAATAGCGCGCCCAAACCACCTGAGGCATGGGCAGATCCTGCATCAACCACTTACCGATGCCATCCATAACCGCCAGTAGGAAACAGGCGAGGATGGTGCTGATGATTCCCCAGAATAGGTGTTGCGCCTTCTCATCTGGCGGGGGAATTGTGCGGGACATGAAGGGAGCCTGGGATTCGCCGTGTCTGGATCAGACGAAATTGTATCCCGCTTACCCTGCCCTGTCTTTAGCAAAATCAGGTTATTGAACCTAAAAAATCAGTTGACCGCTCCATTCTAATAGCAGGTGTTTGATTATGTAGAACAATCATCTTCTGACTAGGCTACCCGAGTGCTATCAAGCTGTTTTTGACTTCATAGCTCAAACATTCCAGGGAAATAGGGTAACTGTCAAATCTGATCCTAGCGAGTATAAAAAGGAAGACCGCAGAGGAACCCTCAAAAACCCAAATCGACAACTTCATAACGCCGTCGTGTTGTAGTCAATCTACTCCGGTTTTCCTCAGGGTGTGTGAGTGCCAAATGAATTCAATCTGAGGTCATTCGCGTTCCTCTGCGGGCTGAATAAACAGGGTGGAAGAGAAGCCCCCACCCTGTTGTTTCCTCGATGCCTGGATCAGAACCTGACCCCAGCCTTCACCCAGACCTCGCGACCCGGTTCATTGACCTGGATCGCTTCTGGATTGAATGGGTCCGCATTGGCCCGATTGACATGGTAGGCATAGCTCTTATCGAGCAGATTGTCGATGCCGAAACTGACTTTCGCCATCTTGGCAATATCGTAGCTGCCATACAGGTCGATCACACCCCATCCGGGGGTCTCCTGGGCATCCTGGCCACTGCCGTTCTCAAGATCCGCCCGGGTCTGTTTGGCATTCATGCGAACATTACTCCCGAATGCCAGAGATCCCACTGTATATTCCATACCGAGAGTGGCTTCCAGCGGAGCGATTTGAGCGATATTTCGATCATCGGTGGTGTTTTCAGCCCGTACATAGGCCAGACTGGCGGTAGTCGTCAGGGAATCCATGATTCGATAGCCACCTTCCAACTCGATGCCATAGAATTCAGCATCCACATTACGATAGATGTTGGCGGTACCATTCGATACCAGAATACCATCCTGGCCGCGTGCCTTATCGCGCAGGATATAGTCGGTTACATCATTGTAGAAGACCGATACATCGGTATCCCATGTACCACCCTGCCAACGCATACCAGCCTCAAGCTGGTGGTGTTTTTCAGGTTCGAGCTCCGGATTTCCTACCCAGCTCAAATCCATCATAGTCATCATATTGCGAGAGAAGCTTGCCAGATAGCGCTCTGTGGCGTCAGCCGTACGAACACTGCGACTGAAGCCGGTGTAGAGTGTGCCATCACCGATCTCCCGTTGATACTGCACAAAGCCGCCCACATTGTTCTCGGTGGTCTCATCGGAAGTGTCCGCATAGTAAGCCGCATAGAGATTGTTCGGCGTTGGACTTGGGCCCAGGTCAGGTTTCTCATCACCGCGGGAGATAGAGGCATCAACACGGTCATAGCGCAGACCAGCTTTCACCTTGTCAAGATCGCTGATCGGTTGAGAGATCTCCATAAAGATACCGGTCTGTTCCAGCTCTGCACCTGGCCACATGATGGACTGCAGTGTCGTGGGCTCCATGTTGGGCATTCCGGAGTAACGATTCGCATCACGCTCATTATTTTGCATGTCGAAGCCAACGGTTAAGGTGGCCTCACCCAGCATCAGATCCGCCAGCAGACGTCCACCTTTGGTATCTGAGGTGGTCGGCACACTCATGCGCATCGGCATGGTCAACTCTCTTAAAGAGTAGTTATCCATAAGATGCTCGACTTCACTTGAATAGATTTCTGCCTTGATCGCTGAAAACGGTCCAACCTCATCACTCTGCGCATATTTGAGTCTGATGTTATCGGCATCACTCATCGGTGAGTCCATACCGGCTCCCGCATACAGGACATCATCTTCGCGGGTCGCTTCCAGGTTCAGTTGTAAGACTTTATTGGTATCTGGGGTATAGCCGAGGATCAGATTGCCAGACTGATTGGTGAATGCGGAACGAACTTCATTGCCATCACCATCCTCATAGTTATCGGCATCTTGATAGCCAATGATGCCGCGGGCAAATCCCAGATCGCTCCCGGCGGCCACATCGACTGAGGCCTCTTTGGCTTGAGAATTACTCTTGTAACCGACATCAGCACTTCCCAGATAGGGTTTGCCCGCCTCAAATTTTGGAACATTGCGCTCGAACAGCACCGTGCCGCCACTGCCGCCGCCGCCATAGATTACCGTCTGGGAGCCCTTGATCACCGTGACGCTGTCATAGCTCTCCATGGCTGAATAGGCTGTTGGTGGATCCATCCGGTTTGGACAACCACCGTGGATATAGGCGCCATCCATGAGCACATTGAGACGAGTCTGACTCTGTCCGCGGATGACCGGGTCAATACCATGCCCACCCATGCGAATACCGGAAACACCATTGATATCCCTGAGAAAATCGGCTGCATCCGCAGGAATACCACTCGAAGCCCCATCCATTGGTGCTGTTGTTACTACTGGACTGGTTCCACCCTCCCCTTCAACCACCACATCCTGCAGATCTTCTGAATGTTCATCTGCTAAGACTGGGTGAGCGGTTAGTATGGAACTGATTGCCAATGATAAGGCCGTAAAACGCATACATTCACCTCAAATATCTAAACGATAAGAAACGGTGTAGAATAGCAGTTTTCAAGCCAAATGCTTAAGTAATTGAGAAGGCGAAAGTATTTTCAACCTTCAGTCAGGCTAAACAGCTCTAAATGTGTTATATCACGCAATTTCCGAGGCATATCACACAGAGTTAAGTAAATTACAACAGATACTGGCCTGTTTATGGTGTATCGAGATAGTCAATCCAGCGCTGTGCCAGTTCGGTCTGCTGAGGTTTACCGGCTAACTTCAATGCCGACTCAAAGGCCGAGAGCGCGGCGGTCCGATTCTCCAGTCGATAGTGGCAGCTTCCCAGCAGTAACCAATCTTCAAAGGCTGGTTTACGGGTCAGTTTGATACCCTTTTCGAGTTGCTTTTGAGCCGCCAGCCACTGCTCCTGCT
>JARRQD010000235.1:0-10545 GCA_037382205.1 Candidatus Thiodiazotropha sp. | reverse complement strand
CCCATTCCTTCCTCTTTTGTGCTAAAAAAGGGCTGACATACTTGTTTTAGCATTGTTTCATCAAGTCCGGGCCCAGTATCTTCCACCGTCACCTGTATATGGTGTGAGTCAAGTTGACGGCTGCTAATCGTTAATCTCTTCGTTCGTTTGCTGCTTTCCTGCATAGCATGGCATGCATTTCTAACCAGATTCAGTAAGACCTGTTCAACCAGTATCCCATCACCTGTGACACTGGGAATCGCTTCATCCAATTCTATCGATACCGTTATACCATTCCATCTCGCATCAACATTAGCTAAACGAATTACTGAATATATCAGTTCATTTATATTTATTGGTACTTGGCGAAGCTCATCATTTCTTACAAAGTCACGTAACCGTATAATTATCTCACGCGCACGGCTAGCTTGTTCCTGAATCGCCGTAAGATTTTCTGCGATCTCCTCATGCGAAGCCGAACCTACGCTATGGAGTTTCAATAAAGCAGCGCTTAACCCTCCGATTGCGCTTAAAGGCTGGGCTAGTTCATGCGCAATTTGGCTACTCATTTCACCTATGGTAGAGACCCTGGAGGCCTGAGCTAACTCAAGCATGTGTAATTTTTCCCGGCGCTCTACCTCTTTTCGGTCAGTGATATCGGTAAAAACGCCTAGGCATCCAATATATCTGTTATTTTCGTCAAAAATCGACTTAGGTGAGGTTAGTGTATAAATGAGCTGCTTATCCTTACTTAGCCAGGCTGTCTCTAAACTCTCTTGGTTTACACATGGACTTGCTGCCATCAGCTGAGACATGATCTCCTTATAATCTTTATGCACAAGGTCGATCAACGGCATCCCTATTATTTCGTCATTAGAGTAGCCAAACAAATCACAAAACCTCTGGTTGACAAAGGTTATTCTAAAATTAGAATCAGTAGAGGCTAATGCCTCGCTCATTGTCTCTACAAGTTCACGGTATCGATGCTCACTCGCACGAAGTTCATTTAATGCGTTATTTCTTCCCTCTTCAGCACGGATATGATCTGTAACATCTTGCAAAATGATGGTAGCACCTAACTGACCTGAGCGGTCCACCAGCGAGGAGGCATTGAGCTCCACATAATGATTTTGTTTGCCCGCTATCTGAAATATTTCGGAATCCCTTCTACCCAGGGGTGCAGCACTGCGTGCAATCACACCCTGCAATCGGCAATGCTCTTTCGTTGAGAAAAGCTCAAAAAGGGGCGTACCCAGCGCATCACGCTCATTAATATTCAAAACCTGACAGGCATGACGATTTAAATTTAGTATCGATCCATTAATGTTGATGTTCAGAACACCAATCGGAACTCTGTCGAGTAGGCGCTCATAATAGTACGTAATTTGTGGCCGCTGTCCGGCAATCGCTCCCAACGTAGCCTGAGCTGCTTCCACCGAGCCCTTGTGACGCCGTCTTTTTTGCACTTTTTCTACGGCTCCCAACAATTTAGTTGGTAACTCTAATAGTTTATCGGTTGAACAAATAAGAACATCATTTCCAATAAAAGGAGCAAACTTAAGAGCGTGCTTTAGATGGCTATATCTTTCCGGCTCGGAAAGTATCAATACGGGGATATCAATACCCAACGAATGAATGCGTTGTGCAATTCTTACTGGCTTTTCAAGGCTTAATCCAAGTAAAAGCGCATCAATTCGAATCCGCCCCTGCTCAAGTCCAAATATCTTGCCCAACATTCAGAATCACTACGTTGCCGATAATAGAATTGGACGATTTTTTTCCAGACACAGCATCAATGCTGTTATCAACAACCTTACATAAATTATCGCCTTGCTTCATTATTTGTCTATCTTTTCATGGCTTGGTTGACGATTCATGTCCCCAGAATTGGCAATCCGAGTAATACTCGACCAGTCCATATACGCAGCATATCCGTGGTTGGCGCCATAACATGAGCCGCTCGTGCATCTCTTAACAACTGGTGCAGACGGGAGTCGTCACGGTAGGCAACTCCACCCATTAACGTCATGACTTCATTGATAATGTTGACTGTACAATCAGAAACTTCAGCCTTCGCGGTAAAAACTGTTGGAAGCGCATCAGGGTCCCCAGCATCGAATATTGCAGCTGCGTGATAGCAGAGACGTCGCGAACGCTCCAGCATACCCCAAAGTGTGCCCAGTCGATGCTGTACAATACTGAGCTGAGCGAGACCTGTACCACTTTCAGTGTATTGTCGCTCAAGCAAATGAATCCTTGCCTCTTCCAGCGCATTGCTTGCGATGCCCAGGTAAGTTCCAGTCATTGCCATCAGAAATATTGGCGCAACTACCTGAAATACATACCAGATCTGATCTCCCTCCTCACCAAGTAAATTGGCTCGATGAACAGGTACCTTGTCGAGTCTGAGACTGGTTGAGCAATTTCCTCGCATTCCCAATCCCGACCAGGGCGGCCCCCATGACAACCCTTCAGCATCTGACGGCACAACGATGCAGGAAAACTCACCCATCGGGCCATCAATATCAGCAGCTACAGTCGATATGACATAGGAATCAGCATGCTGCCCATTGGTTACGAAAGTCTTGGTACCCGTCACATGATACATTTCTGGTGTAACCGCATCCAAACGAGTGCTGGGTATATAGAAATGGGAGCCTGTTCCCGCTTCGCTTAATGAAAGGGTCGTGAGATGTTTCCCAGATGCTATCGGTCGCAAGAAGCGTTCTTGCTGGTCTGTCGTCGCCTTGGCCGATAGCACTGCCGATCCGACGCAGTGCATACCGAAGCACATTGCAGTGGAGGCACACTCCTGCCCAAGCAATTCACATACTTGAGCAACAGCAAAAGAACCGTGCCCAAGGCCTCCATACTCTACAGGCACAGTCAATCCCGCAATGCCTGCTTGTTGCAATGCACGGAGACCCTCAACAGGCCAACGTGCTTGTTGATCTACATCTGATGCATTTTTAGCGACAACCCCTTTCGCAATATGCTGGACCTGCTCAAGAATAGACTCCAGGTCTTGAGGATACATGGATATATCACCTTAATGGGTGGTTATAAGTAGTTATGATTTGAGTAAGTGAATTTATTAAACCCACCAGTCTTACATGCAAGTTTTAGCCCAATATCAGTATGGCTGTTAAAAATAAACAGATAATTGTGTTATTTGCCCCATGCAATCGTTCGAATTTAAGTGTAGTTGTTTCTCACAGCACTATCAGAATTATCATTTATTGTCCCAACTTCCTAAAAACATCTCTCCACAATAGGCTATCCCTGCACACTTAAAAAACAACAAGTTGTAAAGATATCAGTAGCTTCAATTTAATATATAACCATATGAGTTATAAGGGATTTATTGAATGTTGCAACAAACCTCACCGTCTGACACCAAGATAAAGCGGGATTTTGAGCGAGGATTGAGGGTCGCATAGATTGTGTCATATGCACAATGTATCGCTCAAATGACGCAGTGTTGTTATCTGTCCTAATTGTGTGACATTCAAATCCTCGTGTTTTCAAGTAGTGAAATTGAATGTAACAGCCTTACCTTTATACACGTAGTTCTGCGTATATCGCAGAACTTATAGAGTCACTAGAGTTATCTGTCAGTGGCCCACAAAGTCTATCTTACATAAGGGATCCAGGGATCAGTATCAATAGACCGGATCAAAATCGCCCAAGCCCGTAATTAAACCACGGATATTCTGACATGTGCGCCCTGAAGCTTATGTGCGATGTGATAAATCAGCTCGCAAGATCACCTTCAACAGGTGTAAGTGCGACTAATAACAGCCGAGGATCTCCCAAATGGGGTTATAGATATGACAAAACAGATTGATATAAGAAAGTACACATCCATACTAGCTATGGCTGCAAGTAGTATTTACTCAGTAAACACGCTTGCAGGGCCATACGGCTACGATCTGCACAATACATTGGCACCAGCATCCGGTGGTATGGCAGGAACCAGCTTGGCTCGCCCCCAGGACATTACCTCTGCAATATTTGGTAATCCTGCTACCTTGAGCCAGCTTAAAGGCAGTAAGTACAGCTTTGGTGCAACATTCTATATGCCAGAAGTTGAACTAACCCATGATGGTAGTGTTACTGGTACGGCTTTCAGCGAGGACTCTGGAACCAGTATATTTGCAGTCCCAAATACCGGTGTCACCCAAGACCTCAGTAGCATGGGAATTCCAGCTACCTTTGGTATGGGGCTTACAGCTATTTCTGGAATAGGTGCAGCGTTCAGAGATAACCCAGGCAGTCTTGGCGCAGGCGCTGAATTCATCATACTTGGCGTCAATGCCGGATTAGGTTATGAAATTACCCCTGACCTTTCATTGGGGGCGGCAGCCACCATAAGCTTTGCAGAACTCGATCTTGGTTTATCCTCTACTTCAGCGGCTACGCACGACATTGGCTTAAGAGGTACATTTGGCGCCACCTATGATAGAGGCGCTACTACCATCGGCGCATATTACCAAACCGAACTTAAACACACATTCGAAAATCAAGTTCAGATTAGTGCTACCGACTATGCAAGCCCCACCATTGAACAACCAGCAAACATTGGATTCGGAATTGCTAACAATAGCCTTATGAACGGCAACCTATTGCTGGCTGTTGATGTTATGTATAAATTCTGGGATGACGCTAAATTTTGGCAGGATCTGTATGATGATCAAGGCATCATTACCCTTGGAGCTCAGTTAACCAGCGGTAGCTGGAAATATCGTATAGGTTACGGCTACGGCGAAGACCCTACAGATACCGGAGCAACTGGTCCTATAGGTGGAATCACTCAGGTCTACAGCAATGTCGGGGTGATACCTTTGAATCAGTCGGTTACCCAGTATATTCAGGCCACACAAGCCGAAGTTATTTACAAACATAGACTGACGGTTGGCTTTGGCTATGAAGGCTTTCTCGCGCCCCCAATTGACCTTGATGCTCACTTCGGCTGGCAGTTCGCAGAAGAGCGGGATTATGGTACTGGCAGTCTCTCTGGAGGAGGCCACACCCACGCTGAAACTCACTCCTGGCACCTGGGTTTTGCCTTATCCTGGAATTTCTAACAGGTAGCACTAAACCCATTATTGCTCATGTACCAAATCAATATCAGGCACAGTACGTCGAGTAACTTACAGAAAACAAGAAAAGGTACTGAAATGAATAGTAATATCACCTGCAAGAAACACTATGAGATGATTAGTGAACCGACTTGTGGTGTTAGTGAAAACATGGATACCACTAAAAGTAGAGCGGTGAGACCTTGGAAGCGTTTTCTTAACAATCCCACTTTAGTCTCTGACCAACAGTTAAGAGAACCTGTAGATGCAGATACAGGCAATCTAACTGATGGGCAGAAAACCTATGCATATCTACATGAAATCACTTGCTCAGTAATGAATAATCTGCGCCTACAATTGAAAGATTCTGCCATAAAGATTCGATTGACTGATAATAAAGGTAGCGTCATTAATCTTTGTGGAGATACCTTGCAAGACGCAATTAACTGCTCACGGATTACTCAAAACATGAAGTCTATTAGATCAGAGTTTACCCATGACCGCGAGGGCCTACGAACATGTTTCGTTGAAAAATGGCCTTTTACTGTTCATAACAACGAACATTTTATCTCTAAAAGCAAGAATAGTAACCACACTACACTTCCAGTACATTGTCCAAGTGGTGATTTAATTGCAATTTTAGATGCAACAAGTAATTCTCGCTCGTTTCACGAACATATAATTGATTTATTGAATAATTCTGTTCGTGTCATAGAAAATCAATTACTTCTAAGGTGTATGAAGAAGAATTACATTATTCGCTTTCACAGTCAGCCAGAGCTTATAAGTACACCTGCAGAAAGCCTGATTGCTTTTAATGATGAGGGGACGGTAAGTGCAGCGAATCGTAGTGCCCACAAACAACTTAACCTAAGCAGTACCGTGAAATTTATTGGGCAGAGGATTAATCAATACTTTGACCTCGATATCAATCAAATCTGGAGTAGAGAAAATAGTTTTGAAAATGAACAAACGATAGTATTAGAGTCTATTAATGGCACGAGCTTCTTTGCTAACTATCTAACACCAGATAGCAAATACGAAAAACAAATTCGTATCGCAACTACAGAAAAAGCTAATAGAGCACCAAATTTAGATGATCTTGAATTTGGTGATGCAAAAATGCATCGAAATATTGACCGAGCAAAAAAACTTTTAGAAAGAGATATTCCCTTTATCTTGCTTGGTGAAACAGGTACCGGAAAGGATGTTTTCGCAAATGCTATACATCAGCAAAGCAGTCGCTCAAAAAAGCCATTCATCGCTGTCAATTGTGCATCTATACCTGAAACTCTGATTGAGAGTGAACTCTTCGGATATAGGCCTGGTGCATTTACAGGAGCGAGTAAAGAGGGATCACGAGGAAAGATTGTACAAGCAGATGGCGGCACCCTATTTCTCGATGAGATTGGTGACATGCCTTTGCACTTACAAGCACGGTTACTGAGAGTGCTGGAAGAGAGGGAGGTTATTCCTCTTGGAGGAGAGACAGCAAAGAAAGTAGACATACGCTTGATTAGTGCGACACACAAAGAATTACCACAATTGGTTGAAGAAGGACGCTTTCGAATTGACCTCTATTATCGACTGAATGGCATTAGCCTGCAGATGCCGCCACTAAGGGACCGAGAAGATAAGCAGGCCTTGATCGACCACCTGCTTAAAATTGAGGCAGCTCTTATAGAAGATATAGCAATAGAACAAAATGCATTGAATGCGCTTTATACATACCAATGGCCAGGTAATTTTCGTCAATTACGTAACACATTACGTACTATCATTGGTTTATGTGACGATAACACGATTAGAATTCAAGATCTTCCTGATGAAATTTTCGAAGCGAATCTTGAGTCAAATTCCAAGCCCAAGACATCAGCAAGAAAGATCAATCCACTTGAGATTGCAGAACGTGATACTATTTTACGCGAAATGGAACTCGCCTACTGGAACGTGACACAAGTTGCTTCAAAGTTAGGGGTCAGCAGAAATACACTATATCGAAAAATGCGTAACTTCGACATTCGCCCTCCTAGATAGAGATTTATATGTACACCGCAACGCAATTCTATGCTTTGCTAATTGCGCGACCAGTGAGGGTCATCCTGCGTTAGGTCACCGACAGGTGAGGCAAAGGCATCCGATACTAATTCATCTACATTGCCACCGGTAAGACTGAGCATAAAATCCACCAGATAAGCCACTTCATCATTGTTTAAGTCGAGTGGTCTTATCCGTGGATCCAGTAGTTCGTTTTCAACTCCTCCCTGATTATAAAACTCGACGACTTCACGTAGACTACTTAAAGAACCATTATGCATGTAGGGTGCAGTCAGAGCCACATTCCTCAGACTTGGTGTATGATACTTCCAACGATCAAGAGGGTTTTCAGTAATTTCATATAAGCCAACATCTGTTGGTGGCTTATGACCAATATCATCTAACACATCCTGACTCACCTCCAGGTAGAAGCCCGGGGCTACCAACATCTTCTCTTTCTCAGGGCGTATACCCATCGACTCTCTGTATCCCAAACCTGTATTATGCATAGAATTTCCAGACACCAACACACGCTCGTAACTCGCCAGCGCTTTTCCAACATTCTGCATATTTACAGGTTCGCCATTAAATGCTTGCTCAAACAGATTTTTGTAATCTGGAAGCCTGCGTATCTTTTTAATTACCGCACCAACAGATGGATTAGCCATCTCACTTCTGGTTAACAGTGGTCCCCATGCCTGCTGTTCGAGTGTCTCCTCTCTACCGTCATGAAAAAGATTTTGTAGATATCCACTGTTATAGATTGTTGGTGCATTACGTCGCGTACTACGCCCCTCTAATCCGATAGCCATAGCTAATTCATTATTCGTAAAGCCCTGCTCTGGTATGTGGCACATAGCACACGAGAAGGTATCATTTAGAGATAGACGACGATCGTAAAACATCTTCCTGCCAAGCTCTATTTTTTCACGTGTGATTATGTTTTCGGCGGGTTGCGGTATAGCAGGTAGTCCTAAAGGAGGATTTTTAACATATTTGTAAAGGTCAGTTTTATTACCTCTTCGTTGCTCAACATCAAGACTTTTAGTCTGATAATCCTTTGACTCATAACCCCCTTTATAATCTCCTGGCTTTGACAAAGAAGCGCCTAGCTTAACGTCACTAACGCTTCCATTCTGTTTATTACCTGCTTCTGCCAGTATGGTTTTAGCATCAGCAACAATAAGCTCTGGATATAGAAACGATACACTGTAAATATTGCGAATTTTTTTCTGTGCATCAATAAGAAAAACCTTCAAAATATGAGAAAACGAGGGTAACTCATTTCCGTTTTCATCGATATCCCTTATGACTGATTGACCATAACCTTCTAGTATCGGGTTTATATCATCAAGCGATGCTGTTGTAGCAAAGCGCCAATCACTACTTTGCGCGAGACCTGCACCATAGAGTGAAACCACTTCCGGAGTATCGAAGCTCGGATCAAAACTTAAACTTATCATTTGAAAACGACCCGCTAATATCGGATCTTTTTTTACAATATCTTGTAGACTGTACATCACAGCTGTTGCTAGTGGGCAACCATTAATGTCGCTGCATGTACTATAAAAGAAACTCAGCAAGATGATTTTATCGTTGCCCAATAAATCATATAGACTCTCAGACTCACCTTTTTCAGTAATCACCGCCCCATCGGTCGCATAGCCAATAGCTGGCAATTGATAGCTACCTACCAAAGGAGGAGGATACTCTGGATCAGTATAAAATGGAGCCAACACTTCGGATTGATAAACTTCTTCTTTGACTTCTGTTGTAGCTGAGGTTGCAAAACTTCCCATCATACAAATAATCAATACCAGGTTAGTTGAAAAGCTCTTCATCATCTCAAACTCAATATAACTACAATCTAAAAAAGACCCTAAAAAGGGTCTAATTTAGAGGAAATTTAATCTACCCACGAATGGGTAGAGTTATGTAATGAATCTTACTCAGAAGAAGCAAGATCTTTACCTTTTAACATCTCGTCACTACGTTTTCCATACAACGCATATGCACCGAAACGCATTTGGCGAATCAGATGAGCAGTTCTTCAAGCCCTTCCCATCTTTTCTTTGTAGAAGTCGATCTCAAACTGTTCGGTTAGCTTGTTTCCATCCCAGTGGAAGGCCTTGAAGAACTGCTCATCTGATTCGCCTTTTTTATCCCAGTTACCCAGCAGAGAGCTGGTATAGTAGACACGTTTTCCATCCCAACTCGATGAGGCCATATTTACCTGAGATGCAATCTTTTTCTCATAAACTTGCTTTGGGTTAAACGGATCACTTAAGTCGAAGTAGCGTGTCTTGCCATCCATGAATGTATTAACCCATAAACCTGAGTCATCAGAAGCTATAGAGATGTCAACAGGAAGAGGCACCTTTGAAGGATCCCCTATATCAGCAACAGCTTTGGATTGCCACTCACCAGCCTCATCTTCATAAATCATCCAGATCTTTGAGGTGAGTGCAGTCGTTGTTATACACCAATTATTATTAGGCTGCCATGCACAACGTACTTCTAGAGGTGCACCGGGAACGTCGAGAACTTTCTTTGGTTTACGAGTATGTAGATCCCATACAACAACTGTATTACCAAATCTCTTCATTGCTTCTTTATCTTTTAACATTTTACCGAAGTCCATCATATAGTTGGACCAGCCAGTAAATGAAGAAGATACCATTACATTTCGACGCGGTAGTGCGCGGATATCGTAACCATAACCATCTGCAAAATTACCTGCCTTTTCTGCTCCATGCAGATTTTCATCAGTAGGCATCCAGTGAGTTGCAATATATTCACCCTCATTTGTGTACTCTACCAATGCCGTCCGACCTCCATGGTCCTTATTGTTTGATAATCCTGTGACCATCATTCTACCTGGCAATGCATAGGTGGTATGAGGCCCGACAACACCGCCACTTTTTGCGACGAAATCAGTTACAACATGATGCAACTTGGGCTTACCAGGATTACTCGCTACATCAAAAATGAAGATCTTGTTGGTATCCAGACCACCGGCCCACAAATATCTACGATCGTCTGTGAATCCTGAATGGTGAGCCTCGTTTCTTCCCCCAACAGAAAGGCTATCAACAATCTTTCCGTAATTTTTGGAATTAGGATTGACTGACACAGTTACCAACTTGTCCTGACCATCACCAACACCTTCAACGCCAAGAGTCCAGACATAGACATAATCCTCTTGACCGACAATTTTTGCCATGTAGGGTGATTGACACGTTTCATCAGCAACTGTAGATGTTGACAACATGGTTAACGCTGTAGTCGTTGCAATGGAAACTGCCATTGCTACCTTACTGACCTTATTCAGGGTAGTTAACTTCATAAATATACGCCTCCAAATCACTTGAATCTTTAATTAGGTAGTCCAGGTAGTCATAGGCAAAAAATAGTGATTACATTTGACACCCAACCTCAACTATTACTG
>JARRQD010000234.1:0-6035 GCA_037382205.1 Candidatus Thiodiazotropha sp. | reverse complement strand
TTGCCCTGTTTCTGTTCGGTGGTGAGATCATTCACGGCTTTGCCTTGGCGTTGATTGTGGGTGTGGTGATCGGTACCTACTCATCCATCTATGTGGCCAGTGCCTCGGTGATCTCTATGGGGGTCAGTCGGGCCGATCTGATGCCGGTGCAAAAGGATGATGAAGCTTTAGATGAGATGCCTTGAGTAGGCTTTTTTAGGGGGGAGTTTGCCTATAGCCGATGTCCATCGAATCGGCTTCTCTTTGCTGAGATCAGATGGTTGCAGGCGGCTAATCTCAGGTCTGCAATCATCTGTCTGATGATTGTTGTTAGACTTTGCTTGCTCTCTTTCTGCTGTGTTGAGTCTCTGTTGTTTGTTCAGTTGAGTTCATGACAAGCTCGGCCGATGAGGTTTCCAGGCACTCCGTCCCTAACTGCAGTGAGACATCCATCAGTCCACTCATCACATCCCGCATGACCAGCTCAAGCGCTCGGTCACTCAGCGGTTTTTTCTTTTTAAGGTCTTCTAACATCTGCAATTGCCCGTACTGGTGAGAGATTGTATTCACTCCAACTAACGGTTAACACGGGCAATTCTTGAGCTGTGGATTGGCAACTATCCACAATCTGTGAAGCGGGTTCTTACACCTGGGAATTAAGCGGTGAGTTTGTCGTTCAGATGTGGACGGATGCGCCTTAGCATGGCGTTGTGGACTTTTAGATTGCCGGCGATCACGTTGCCGGTTTCCAAAAAGCGCTCTCCACCACCGATATCGGTGACTAAGCCACCGGCTTCTCTGACCAAAACCGCACCGGCAGCAAAATCCCACTCGCTAAGCCCCAGCTCCCAGAAGCCGTCAGTCCGACCAGCGGCCAGGTAGGCGAAATCGAGGGCGGCAGAGCCTGGGCGGCGGATACCGGCACTATCTTTGATCAGATCCCGCAGCATACCCATATAGTTCTCTTCGAATCTGAAGTCCCGATAGGGGAGGCCGGTTGCCAGCAGGGCACCATCCAGGCTCCTGCGTTTGGAGACCCGGATCTTATGGTCATTGAGCAGGGCCCCTTCGCCGCGACTGGCGGTGAACATCTCTTCACTGATCGGATCGTAAACGACGCCCAGTTCCAGGCGACCTTTGATCTTTAGCGCAATGGAGATAGCAAACTGGGGGAAGCCGTGAAGAAAATTGGTGGTGCCGTCGAGCGGGTCGATGATCCACTGATAGTCGTCACCAGCATGCTGGCCACTCTCTTCAGCAAGAATGGCATGGCTGGGAAATTTCTCTCTCAACACATTGATGATGGCGGCTTCCGCATTGCGATCCACCTCAGTGACGAAATCATTGCTGCCCTTGTTGGCAATGGTCAGGCGGTCGACCCGGTTGAAGTTGCGGGTGATGACCTTACTTGCCTCGCGGGCAGCGCGTACAGCGATGTTAACCATGGGATTCATGGGCGGCGAGCATACCGCATGTGGCTAGCGGGATAAACACTTTCTTCCAGATCAGAAAGAAATCTGGCTGGCTACAATCGAATCCTCGATTCAGGTAATCTTACCCGGTTATGCTGAACAACATCCGAATCGTACTGGTCGATACCAGCCACCCAGGTAACATCGGCGCCGTTGCCCGGGCGATGAAAAACATGTGCCTCACCCAGCTCTACCTGGTCAATCCCCTGCAGTTTCCCGATGCGGAAGCCACTTCCCGGGCATCCGGGGCGGATGATCTGCTCAATCAGGCGAAAGTCGTTAAGAGCTTGGATCAAGCGCTTGAGGGATGTCGTCTGGTGGTGGGTACCAGTGCCCGGTCGCGTACGGTCAACTGGCCGGTGAGCTCCCCCAGAGCATCAGCGGAAAAACTGGTCGCCGAAGCGGAGCTGGGTGATGTGGCATTGGTATTCGGTCGGGAGCGCTCTGGACTTACTAACAGTGAGCTGGATCGTTGTACCTTTCTGGTTCACATTCCTACCAATCAGGCCTATAGCTCACTCAACCTCGGAGCGGCAGTTCAGGTGTTGAGTTATGAGGTTTATCTGGCGCACCTGCAGAGGGTGCCTGCTGAACAGGAGATTGCCAGAGATCTGGCGACAGCGGATATGTTGCAGAGCTTCCACAATCATTTAGAACAGGCGTTGGACGATATCGGCTTTACCGACACCCGGCAATCAGAAAAGTTGCTGAGACGTCTACGCAGCCTGTTTCAGCGGGCACGCCTCGATCGAGACGAGGTAAATATCCTGCGTGGCATATTCAGCGCCATGCAGGGACGTAAGTCGATGCGCCGTTAGTCGATTCACTGCGGCTAAATGAAAAATATATAGTGCGTGAAAACATGGTCTTAGTGACTGGTCAGATGCCTGAAATGCATCTAGACTGATCAATACCCTAGTAATTTATGCGGGATTGTGGATAATCTGCTCCCCTGATGCCACCATTAATGTGTATGAAGGCTCAGTTTAATTCAGCACTCGGGCTCACGTCGTAAGACTGCCTGGGCGCATTTCCAGACACACTAAGTGGCCACATTGTAAATTCAACCAGTCGTAGGTAAGCAGTTGGAAGAATCGGGCGAACGTAAGGTTTCACACTGGAAAGAAGATATCCAGAGTGTCTTCGAGCGCGATCCTGCAGCGCGCAATGCCTTTGAGGTGGTCACCACCTACCCAGGTGTTCATGCCGTGATGTTTCATCGGCTCTCCCACAGATTGTGGAATCTGGGGCTGAAATGGCTGGCGCGAATCGTCTCTAATCTTGCCAGACTACTGACCGGTATTGAGATTCATCCGGGCGCTGTGATTGGGCGGCGTTTCTTTATCGATCACGGTATGGGTGTGGTGATTGGCGAGACAGCAGTGATCGGCGACGATTGCACCCTCTATCACGGGGTCACCCTTGGTGGTACCAGCTGGGAGAAGGGCAAGCGCCACCCGACCTTGCAGAATAATGTGGTGGTCGGTGCTGGTGCTAAGGTGCTGGGCCCCATCGTAGTTGGCGAAGGGGCCAGGATCGGCTCCAATGCGGTGGTCGTGAAAGATGTGCCTCAAGGGTCAACGGTTGTTGGAGTCCCTGGAAAATTGATCACACCAAGCAAAACTGAAGTAAATGGACACCGGGAAGAGATCGCCAAAAAGATTGGTTTCGATGCCTATGGTGCAACCAAAGACGCCACAGACCCGGTGGCTCATGCAATCAACTGTATGCTGGATCATATCCATGTCATGGATAGTAAAATGCAGACGATGTGTGAGGCGATGAAAAGACTTGGCGTCGATGAGGATGAAGCCCGGCTACCGGATCTGGATTCCTGTGAGATCATCTCGACCGCTGAAGAGCTGAAGAAGCTGGATGAAGAGTCGGTTGAGAGTGAGAAAACCACCGGATGATCAGGGTGGGATAATCTTGACTATTTTGCTTGGGAATGTATATTAGCGATTAGAAATATTGATGGAGCTGACGAAGTGAAGCTGACCACAAAAGGCCGTTATGCGGTGACTGCAATGTTGGATCTTTCACTCCATTTTGGAGAAGGTCCGATCACCTTGGCGGATATTGCGCAACGCCAGGGAATTTCCCTCTCCTATCTGGAGCAGCTGTTTTCCCGGCTGCGAAAAAGGTCACTGGTTGCCAGTGTGCGAGGGCCAGGTGGTGGATACAGTTTAGGGCGCAGTGCCGATGAGATCTATGTCGGTGAAGTCATCTCGGCAGTCGATGAAAATATCGATACCACCCGTTGTAATGGCGCCCATAACTGCCAAAACAATGAGCGCTGTCTGACCCACGACCTGTGGTCAGATCTCAGCAATCAGATCTATGGCTATCTCAACAAAATCAGCCTACAGGATTTGATGGACCGACAAGCGGTTCGTGAAGTTGCCCAGCGACAGGGACAACAGGAGCAGGAAACAAATCCAGGCATGGATATTTCAATGTCAGATATGTCCAGCGGTCCTGCCGGGGCCTGATCAGTTCTAGAGTCGGAGTTTGAGATGAAGTTACCCATTTACATGGACTATTCGGCGACCACGCCGGTCGATCCCCGTGTCGCGGAGTCGATGTGCAGCTATCTCACAATGGACGGTGATTTCGGTAACCCCGCATCCCGCTCTCACGCCTTTGGGTGGGCTGCAGATGAAGCGGTTAGTAAAGCGCGTAGACAAGTCGCTGATCTGGTCAATGCGGATCCCAAGGAGATCGTTTGGACCTCCGGAGCCACAGAGTCCAACAATCTGGCGATCAAAGGAGTGGCCGAGTTCTACGTCAAAAAGGGTCGGCATATCATCACCTGCAAAACAGAGCACAAGGCGGTATTGGATACCTGCCGTCAGCTTGAGCGCCAGGGCTTTGAGATCACCTATCTTGACCCTCAGCCGAATGGTCTTATCGATCTGCAGAAGCTTGAATCGTCACTGCGTGAGGACACCATTCTGGTTTCCATCATGCATGTTAACAATGAGATCGGTGTGATTCAGGATATCGCAGCGATCGGTGAATTGACTCGCGAACGGAAGATTCTGCTGCATGTGGATGCGGCCCAAAGCGCCGGTAAGGTGCCAATCGATCTGCAGAGCCTGAAGGTCGATCTGATGTCCTTCTCAGCACACAAAATCTACGGCCCAAAAGGCATTGGCGCCCTCTATGTGCGGCGCAAACCCAGAGTTCGTCTGGAGGCTCAGACCCATGGTGGAGGTCATGAGCGGGGTATGCGGTCTGGAACCCTGCCAACCCATCAGATTGTTGGTATGGGGGAGGCCTTCCAGATTGCCCAGCAGGAGATGGCAGCCGAAAACGAGCGTGTTCTTGGTCTGCGTCAGCGTCTGTGGGATGGCATCAAGGATATGGAGGAGGTCTACCTGAACGGCGATGAGAGCCATCGGGTGGCTGGCAACCTGAATGTCAGTTTTGCCTTTGTCGAAGGGGAATCCCTGATCATGGCGCTCAAGGATCTGGCGGTCTCATCAGGATCCGCCTGTACCTCCGCCAGCCTGGAGCCAAGTTATGTATTACGTGCACTGGGGCGTGAGGATGAGCTGGCGCACAGCTCGATCCGGTTTACCCTGGGGCGGTTCTCCACTGTGGAAGAGGTGGATTACGCGATCGACAAGATCCGCAGTGAAGTTGAGCGACTGCGTGAGCTGTCGCCCTTATGGGAGATGTTCAAAGACGGCATCGACCTGAAATCAATTCAATGGGCTGCGCACTAAGCGCGTCATGCAGAGGTTAGATTATGGCTTACAGTGACAAGGTCCTCGATCATTACGAAAATCCACGCAATGTGGGCGCCTTCGATAAAGAAGATACCCAGGTCGGTACCGGAATGGTAGGTGCGCCGGCCTGTGGCGACGTGATGCGTCTACAGATCAAGGTGAACGATGAGGGTGTAATCGAAGATGCGCGCTTCAAAACCTACGGCTGTGGTTCAGCAATTGCTTCCAGTAGTCTGCTGACCGAATGGGTCAAGGGTAAAACCCTGGAGCAGGCACAGGAGATCAAGAATTCAGAGATCGCCGAAGAGCTGGCGCTACCGCCGGTCAAGGTTCACTGCTCTGTTTTGGCGGAAGACGCCATCAAGGCGGCGATCAAGGACTACTCCGAGAAAAGAGAGAAATAATTTCGGCATCTTTGCCGATCTGATAGAGTAGAGAGATGGGTATCACGATCACAGAAGCGGCTGCACAGCGTGTGCAGAATTTTCTCAGCAACCGAGGTAAGGGCATCGGTATACGGCTTGGTGTGCGTACCTCAGGCTGTTCCGGAATGGCCTACGAGATGGAGTTCGTTGACGAACTTCTAGAAGACGATCAGGTCTTTGAAGACCGGGGTGTGAAAGTCATTATTGATCAAAAGAGTCTGGTCTATCTGGATGGCACCGAAGTGGATTACACCCGGGAGGGGTTGAACGAAGGCTTTAAGTTCAACAATCCCAATGCCAGTGGCGAATGTGGCTGTGGTGAGAGTTTTACAGTTTAGGTCATTATTAACAAAGGATAAGGGACGGCTGCCTAAGCGCAGCCGTTTTTTTCGATATGTTGGATTTTTCGAAAAATTACTTTGATC
>JARRQD010000233.1:0-6562 GCA_037382205.1 Candidatus Thiodiazotropha sp. | reverse complement strand
GCTGCCACTTCGCTCTCACTGGGTGATTTGTCTGTGCTCTTTATGCTGGAGGTCAATATAGAGACATTCGGATCAATAAATCGCTCTGCCATATCAACCCAATAGTTCTGTTCTCCCAGGATCGATGCTTTTTTAGGGTTAAGTGATTTACCTTCACCTCTAACATCCATGTAGGCTAGTATCGCTTGATCTCCACTTACTACATAGCCACCCTCTTTAAGACAAGGCGCCTTCCCTAAAGGTGACAATCTACGATACTCCGGGTCATCACAGGCACCTGCTTCAATATCTAACAATTCGCTATGTAGCTTAATACCTTTCTCTGCCGCCATAAGTAAACACTTATTTGTTTTAGGATCAGCAGGATAACCTCGCATACGCATTCCGGTTGCTTCTTTCCGCTTCTTTGATCTGAATAGTTTCATTAAATTAATCCTCGACAATTCTATTTTTTTCTAACTGTGGAGACCTTATTGTTATTGTTAAGTTGATCTCCATCAGGCTTATGAACTATTGCTGTCACATGAAATGGAAGTTCCAAGTGCCCATAATGGATCTGTATGATGATCACCTACACCGAGCTGAACAAGGCCCCAGCCACTGGCAGCGGTAAATAGCAGTACGAAAAAAAGTGCTTTATAAGTTGCCATATCTCTATCCTCAATTCTTTAGAAGTGTGGGGAGAGTGCCTGTCAATGGCACTCCCCAATGTGGGTGTTATGCACCACTTACCTGAGCAGATATCTGATCCATATCATGCCAACCAGCTTTTGCATTCATGCGTTGTGCGATACGGCGCTCACCCTCGGATGCCATTTCTGCATCCCATTTAGCCAGGTGTGGTTTGATAAAACTTTCCCAGGCTGGCGGCACTAACAGCAGTGAAAACATTGCGTAGTAACCCAGCCCGGTATCTGGTGACCCAACCTCTTCCAGTTCCCAGAAGTGAGTCTCACCACGGTCGTGATGGTCACCCTGACGACCGATTTCGATAAATCCAAACTGAGTAAAAGGTGACTGACCAACATCCCAGGAGTGTCTGTATTCGATTGGCTGTCCTTTCTCGCGGATCAGACCGTAATGCTCTAGAAAATTCAGCACTTCTAGTTCAAAACCGGAAATTACCCATGTGATTGCCATAATACCAAGTCCTTCCCATCCTCCGGCAAACCAGAAGAGAAATACGGTAGGCAGACTGATGAAATAACCACGGATCCAACGGTTTGCAGGCGAGAAAAACATCTTTTTAAGACGTTTCAGGCGCTGTTGTTCCATAACATATAAGAATCTTGACTGTCCAAAATGTGACAGTGGATAGTGCAAGAAAATATTACGCCCACGTGGACATGTAGCTGGATCATCTTCGTGCGCCAACTCAAGATGGTGATTATAGACATGTGCATAACAGAAATGAGCAATACCACTTAATCCCATCATCCAGCGGGAGAGGACAAAGGTCCAGCCTTTTGTGTGCGAAAGCTCATGCCCAAACATGATACCTAACCCCATATACAGGGCCGCAGAAATAGCTGCACCTATCAGTTCAACCCCTGTAATACCTGTCTGAATACTGAGTGCAGGTAGAGACAACCCGGCTATCTCCATTGCGCCGAGCACTTCTGTCGAACCTATAGGTACACCTGTTGTATATTCGTATACACGCCATACAAGTGACAACTGCAAGGCTACGAAAATTGGAAACTGCATATACATCATGGCATTTAGCAACCAGGGTATTCCGTTAAGTTCACCTTCTTCATCCGTGCCGGCTGGTTTTGCATTTATCGGTAATACGCTTGTGACCCAGTCGAGTATGATTGAGGCAACAAACATTGCCACACCAAGCCATACCCATGGGCCACCGACAATAACGCCTACCATTGATAAAACGATAAGTGCCGGTGTTAAAAAATATCTTAGATTGACCATCAATTTATTCATTTAATCTCCTCCAGTTCTAGTACAGTGCGCTTTAAATGTAATAAGAGATTGCTTTTGCTCCTATACGTATCACTACGTGTTTTTATATATTCATTATTTAATAGGTGAAAATACCTATTACGACTACAGTTTTGAGAAACAACTGATTGATCTCAAGTTATCTATGGCTACACCGATCAAGAATGTCGTGCTTAGCGCTTCTGGATCGCCCTTGATCAGGTTGCAGCCACAGGTAATGGCTGTGGCATTGTAAATGGCTATAAAGCCGACTAGGGCGCCCCTATAGCCTCTGGCATTATGATTTTAAGTGAGAGGGCGTTGGTTTGTTGAGGTCATGAAACAATAGAGAGGTTTATCTATTTGTTTAACTTAGTAAGCTATCAACGGATAGTGTAGAAAACGCACTAGTTCTGATTTTGCATGAGGAACATAGCCTGTGGATATTAGCAATAATCATTAAATAGGCTAGGTTTATCTTGTCTGATTGCAGGCGCCATAAGCACATAGGAATCAAAACGACTGGCTCAACTTTAAGCGATTAACATAGCATTGGTTTTTCTGGTAAAAAGACGCTCTAATGGCGACCGTTTGGCATGCTACTCGCATCGAGGAATTTATCAAAGTGGATATCACTATTTTGAACACCCTGCTGCTTAAGCGTCTCGATTGCCGCGTCAATCATAGGCGGCGGGCCACATAGGTAAGCCTGAGCTGACGACCAGTCTTCAATTTGACCAGGAATATGATCGGTCACCATGCCGCGTAATCCTTGCCAGTCACTATCTTCCGCCTCATTAGAGAGCACAGGAATGAATCGAAACGATTTTCCTGAATTCCATTTAGACTCCAAAGATTTCATGATATCCAAACAATAGAGATCTGCCTGAGTTCTTGCTCCAAACAGATAGATAACATCCCGAGCACAACCCTCATTCGCCGCATGCTCCAGCATCGCCTTAATTGAGCTCATACCACTTCCGCCTGCTATGCACACAACCGGCCCCTCACCTTCGCGCAACCAGAATGACCCATATGGACCACTCACAGTGACCTGACTTCCTGTCCGATCTTCTTCGAATAACCAGCCGGTAAGTTCTCCATTTGGTACTTGACGAATATAAAAAGTTAGTTCGTTACGTTGCTCATCTTCAGGTGCAGCAGCAAAAGAGTAAGAGCGTGGGTTGCTGATTTCTGGAAATGAAATATCAGCGTATTGACCAGCCTTAAAGTGACTGCCTGTTTTGCGCAGTGGCTGGTCAATCGAGACTTTCACTTCCATTATATCATGCGTTAACATCTGCACCGCACAGATTGTACCTGGTGTTGTATTTATACCACCATCAACATTTTCGTCCTCGACAAGATCGACCTCTATTACGATATCACTTTTAAGTTGCGCTTGGCAGGCCAGGATCATGCCATCATTTAGCTCATCACCATCAAGTACGTATGCAAAATCTGAAAGTTCTTTGACTTTGCCCTCCACGAGACGGCATTTGCAACTACCGCAGCTTCCTACGCGACAATCATGTGGCCAACTGAGGCCTGCAGACAGGCCTGCCTTAAGCAGATTGTCACCTGGCTTAATTTCAATTACTTCTCCGGCTGGCTTGACAGTTGCCTGAAATGCTTTTTTTGATTTACTAAATAGGCCGAACATTGTCTATCTCGCTTTAGTTATACTTGTAATGGATCCTAATCTTACCTTCCCTGGTAAAGTATTAGGGATTGCTAGATTTACACGTTGATGGTTACAGACCTCAGTTGATTGGCCTGTATCTCATTTATGGTTGGTAGAACACTATAAGCCAGGTAATTTTCCTTACTAGTGCTTTTATGCGACTTAACACTCTCCCACCAGTTCTTAACGGCATCTCTTGATGAAATCAGGTCTCCCTTACCTGAGATTTCACAACAATGAACATAGGGTGCCCAGTGAAGGTCTGCCAAGGTAAAGTCCCCGACAATGAAATCTCCACGATAGCGTTTGTTCTGCAATTGAGCATTTAACGCATCAAAAAGTACCGATAGACCTGCCTCGGTAGACTCATCAGCCTCACCAGAGATCAAGTTAGCAATATGAGGTGCTGCATGAATACTGGCGATTTCTGACCATTGATAATGCAACGCACGGGCCACACCATTGCGCGGAATCAGTGAGGGTCCAAAGCCTTTATCATTAAGATAAGACATAATGGTTGTCGTACCACAAAGTATGAAATCTACATCTTTTAGACAAGGCGTCGTACCAAATGGTGACATTGATCTAAATTCCTGTGAATCTGCAGAAAGTGCAGTTTCTCCCACAACACGACTATCAATATCCACACCTTTTTCGCCCGCTGTCATCAGGCATTTCATAGTATCCGGATCCTTTGCAACTCCGAATAGAATCATCTTTGTTTTCAAGTGATCGCCTAACATAGTCTCATTAACTCCTCGTCTGCATGGGACAGACATATCTTATATTTGTATCTAATCTTGATACTTCAAAGCTCCGGAAGGACAGCTATTCACAACTTTTACTATTTCTTCAGAGCTGGCAGCACTTTCGTCAATGACAAAACTACCATCTTCGATCTTAAAGACGGTTGGCAATCCTTTAACGCAATTACCTGCATGTTGACAGGTATTTTCATCCCAACTTAATTTCTGCATTTGACCTCTCCTAAAGATTATAATTTTAGCGTCTTACTCAGCTAGACGTCTTAGACGTGTACAATATCGCCTTTCATTGAATAGAGAATACTCAAAACCTCATCTCTCTCCTTTTTCCCTACGCCATTTTTATCGAGCGCACCTAACACATCGTCGACAACTGCAACAAACTCCTTGTCACTGATATTCATTCCTTTATGTGCTGCCAGCATATCTTTTCCCGTGTAGGTCTCCGGCCCACCTATTCCTGCCCCGAAGAATTCGCGAACTAACCTCTTTACATTTTCTGGGTCACTTGCTTCATAGCGCTGTTTGATCGCGGGATTAACGGTATGGTTGGCCCAGATGTCTTCAACAATAGCTGCGATACCCTCCTGGCCACCTAATCGCACATAAAGAGTTGTTTCTGCTTCGCTCATAAGTTATCTCCAGTTTATTTAATATTTGTGGACTTTCTATTTATTGGCTAAGGCTAAACATCTACCGTTTACTAATTTTGTTGCCATACAAATGACAACTGTAGCGCTAGATTAATTATCGGCGTTAGATGCTATAAAAAAGCATAGGTTGTGTCATGATGCCGGTATATACGTAAAAACACGTGAAGAGCCATACAACCTATAAAGATCAGTTGGACGGCGTGAAGGGTGCGCTTGTGGTGGTGCAGGGCAAGGGGCGCTCTTGCACATCCATGTGCCTGCGACACTTATGCATCCCTGCACGGCGCGAAATAGCTCGCTATTCCAAGGCGTTGCAACGTCGCCCTGCGCCCTGACAAGCGTGCAATTCACGCTGTAGCATAATTCACCCAACAGGTGGCCATAACCGTCGAAGCAATTTTCTTCAAAATCAGGAATCTGCTAGAAGAATAGGGCGGTCAACTGTTTTTTTGGGTTGAATCTTAAACCACAGAAATAGTGCCAATAATGGAGATCAAGCCGAACAAACAGAAGTATAAGTAGTTTCATTAATACTTATAATAACTTGATTACCTACAAACCTCAGCAAGCATGAGTTACCTCGTTGCCAGATTCTGCGTGGTAATATCTTTACTCTGCGTGGGATTGCCAACATCGGTATCGCCTTGTTTTACTTCTGGTTCAGTGTCTGATAACCAGTAGCTCAATCGCTGAACCTCAGACCTAATCAGGTATAATTATCAACTCGTGTGGTGATAATCCACTAACTTGGATAAGATGAAGGTATTTTCAGCCAATAGTGTGGAGCATTGCAATTCGAACAACGTCTGAAAGGGATTTTGCACCAAGCTTTTCCATTATTTTAGCGCGATGCAATTCGACAGTTCTAAAACTGATAAATAACTCTCTAGCAATCTCCTTGTTACGTCGCCCCGTTACCAAAAGATCCATAATCTGGTGCTCACGAGGCGTTAATTTTTCAATCAGTCTACCCGCTTCAAGTTTCTGGTGCTCCTTCTCATCTATTTTTGCAACAGTACTCAGACACTTATGTACACGATCCATCAAGTCTTCACTGTTAAACGGCTTTTCTATAAAATCTTGTGCACCGGCTTGCATTGCGCGCACAGCAACAGGGATGTCTCCATGTCCTGTGATGACAATTATAGGAATCTTCACGCCCCTTTTATTCAGTTCCTCTTGAAGTTCTGGCCCGGTCATCTCCGGCATGCACACATCAAGCAGTAGGCAGCCAGTATCTATATTTTCGATATCTATTAAAAAATCCAGAGCTGAGCTAAAGCATTTAGACTTCAATCCATCCGCTTTGGCCAAAAGGGTTAATGCACGTCGAACCGGCTCTTCGTCATCAACAATATATATAGTCTGGTGTCTATTCATCGGTCGTAATTGGTAGGGTGAAACTGAAACTTGCACCTCCTTGTGGCGTATTTGTAATCAACATCTGGCCACCATGCGCTTCAACTACTGATCGAGCAATGGCAAGTCCCATGCCCATTCCTTCCTCTTTTGTGCTAAAAAAG
>JARRQD010000232.1:0-6050 GCA_037382205.1 Candidatus Thiodiazotropha sp. | reverse complement strand
GCACCCAAGCCCTCTTCCTGACGGAGAGGGTGCTCAGTGGGAGAGCAGTGGTTGTTTGTACAAAGTTTAGAGACGGGAAAGCGTATGATTACTAACGCTGCGTGAACAATCTTGTTCCATTGGGGGGGATTATTCCAGGAGGGTTTCTCACTAAAGTTACAACAACAGTGATCACCCAATCGCTCAGATGAGGAACATCCCCATGAACAACAAAGTCACCTTCAACACCCTGCCGTCTTACGCAGACCGCACCGCCGCCCACCCGATATCTGAGCTGTTTTTGCAGCGCTGGTCGCCTCGCTCATTTGAGCCCGTCAGCATGCCGGAGAGCGACCTGCTGATGATGCTCGAAGCCGCTCGTTGGGCTCCTTCTGCTTTTAATATCCAGCCATGGCGCTTCATCTACACGATGCGTGGCGATGCTAACTGGCAGGATTGGCTTGAGCTACTCGATCCGTTCAATGCGAGTTGGGCGAGCAATGCCTCCGCACTGGTTTTTCTGGTGTCAGACTCTCTGACGCCGGCATCCAATGAACACCCCGCGAAACCTTCAACCACTCACAGTTTCGACGCCGGTGCCGCCTGGGCCCACCTGGCACTGCAGGCTACGGCATCTGGCTACCAGGCACATGCCATGGCGGGTATTCACTTCGATAAGATTCGGCAACAACTGGGCGTGCCTGATCACTATCGTGTTGAAATTGGCGTGGCTATCGGCAGACAGGCAGCACCTTCCCGGTTGCCACAGGTACTTCGTGAACGGGAGTTTCCGAGTTCACGCCTACTTCTGCAACAGATCGCCTTTCGGGGGCTATTTGTGACGTCTGAGAGGAGAGACGAAGCAAACCGTGGAGGAGCCGAGCAATGAAGCGCTTAGTATCAGTACAGACAGCTGATTGGGCGGCGACCCTAACTGACTTGTGGCAGACACCGACAATCCTGCTCTTGGTAACAGGTTCCCTAATCGGGCTGAATTTCCCACTCGGCAAGATCGCCGGTGAAGCCGGGGTCTCGCCACTCGTCTGGGCCTTGTTGATCTCTCTCGGCGTGACACTGCTGCTGTTTCCGGCAATGCTGGCAACTCGCTCTTTGGCCTTCCCAACCCCTCATGTATTGCGATATACCGTGGTATCGGCATTGGTATCGTTTGTAACACCCAACCTGTTGCTGTTCACAGTCATTCCTCATGCCGGGGCGGGGTATGCCGGGCTGATGTTTGCCTTGTCCCCGCTGTTTACAACCATGCTCGCTGCCATGTTCAAACTCAAGACACCCGGACGCATTGGCCGCTTTGGGATCGCGCTCGGCATGCTCGGCGCAGCCCTGGTCAGCCTGACCCGTAGCACCAACCCTGAGGGCCCTGGCATTGAATGGGTATTGGCCGCCCTGGCGATTCCCATCGCCCTAGCGGTGGGTAACGTCTATCGTACTCTGGATTGGCCCCAAGGAACCGCACCGAATGTGCTGGCCTTCTGGGGGCATGCATTTTCCAGCTGTGTCTTCATGACCATCCTGGCGACAACCCGTGACAACCTGCCACTGGCGGAGATCGCGCCTGCTGCAGGTGCCGCGCTTATTCAAATGATCGTCTCGGGTTTAACCTTTCCAGCATTCTTCCGCCTGCAGCAGAAGGGAGGCCCTGTATTACTCAGCCAGATCGGTTATGTAGCTGCTGCTGTTGGATTGATTAGTGCGACTCTGTTTCTAGGTGAAAGCTACAGTACGATAACCTGGCTCGGGGCTGCCATTATTGGCCTGGGCATCGCCACCACAATCATAGCGCAGCGACTTGATCAGGGCTCCCAATATGGCGGATCCTGAATCTGTTCCGAGATGAAATCGATGAAGGCCCGAACCTTCGGAGAGAGGTGCTTACGCTGCGGGTATACAGCGTAGATCGAGATCTCCAGGGTATTGTAATCAGACAGAATAGCCCTTAGCCGTCCGGCCCGGATATCGGGCCCAACGATGAAAGTCGGGGTCAACGTTACTCCGGCCCCTTTGAGCAACGCTTCGCGCAATGCGAGGCTGTTATTCATCTGCAAACGGCTGTTGATGGCCACTTGATGATGAACACCGTCACCACCCAGTAAATGCCACTGCATTGGTGAGTCCTGGTAACGGTATGTCAACGCCGGGTGGTTAGCTAATTCTTCAGGAGATTGCGGGACACCATGTCGTGCCAGATACTCGGGTGAGGCACACAATACATGGTTGCAAGGCCCCAGCCGTCGCGCCACCAACGATGAATCCGGCAACGCCCCAATGCGGATTGCCACATCAAAGCCTTCATCCACTAAATCGGTTGTGCGATCATCCAGTACGATGTCCACGTTCAGCTCGGGATAGCGTTCCTGAAAGTGGGGCAGCATTGGCGCTACATGCAATATGCCGAACGACATCGGGCTGCAGAGTCGAAGTTCACCCCTCGGTTCATCTTGTAACCGTGAGAGCTCTAGCTCAGCCTCCTCAATCTCATCCAGTGCATTGCGGCTGCGCTCGTAAAAACTGCGACCACCCTCGGTCAGGCTAAGACTTCGGGTGGTTCGGTTGAGCAGGCGCGCGCCTAGCCGATCCTCCAGCCGACTCACATATTTACTGACCACCGACTTGGACATCCCCAGCTTTTCGGCAGCCGCGGTGAAGCTGCCACTGCGTACCACTTGAATAAAAACCGCAATATCACTGAGTGATTCCATGGAAGCCCTTATTACTCTGTAATCGTGAACAGTATTGTTCAATGTAACACGATTATCAATTTGATCTGCGCCTCTATAGTTGCCTCTACACGACAACCTAATGGAGGTGTGAAATGAACCTGAAAATAGACTGGATAATCCATACAACAGTCACTGTTTCCTTACTTTTCTGGATTAGCATCAATACCGCTATTGCTGAAGAGCGGAGTCCCACCGGCAGTCAAGAAGATGAAATCGCTCTGTTCTACAGCGACAACTCGGCCCCATCTCACGGCATCAAGGCGGTAAATGAACGGCTCATGCAAGTCGGTGTACGAGTCAGTCAGGTGCCGATTCCAGAAGAGTCAAAGTCAATACTCAGGGTCTCTGCACAGCGAGCGATAACCCCGAAAGAATCGGATGAACTTATCAAACACTTTCAGCTTGATCGACGTAAGTTGATCAACGAAATCCGCGATGCCGGAAGAGTTCCAGAAATGCATCGGGGTGGATACCTGCAGACATCAGAACAGGGGGTGCCTCCCTATCCCAAGGTGTATGATATGAAAGCAATGGACGATAAGACGACGATTTTTCTGCAGCATAAATTTGGTAAGTTGCATGTCAACAGTTCAGAAGCGGGTGTTGGAATCGATGAGGTCATGACCATTGTGTCAGGCGGCCCCTACACATGGTTCTTCGTCCTCGAAGACAACGTGGTGGGAAAACTCCGTTTCGGCAAGGTTCATGAGAGTGGCAAAGCGTGGCGTATCAGTTACCCGGGGTTGGTACCACACGGTGGTTACTTTGATGCACCACACGGCCTCGTCGTCGCCTACGCTCACGGACCAAAATATTTCGTGATGCGCTATGAGGATAATAGCGTCCAGGGATACCAGACAATGGGAGACAACCCCTGGGTCGATTTCTCCCATCAACGACCAGTCCTGTTAACGAATCCGAAGTCAAACGAGATCGCCTCAACTGTTCAATGAACCACTCATCTCTTTACGTGCGGCCTTTGTCCGCACGCTCTAGAGGTAACGCGCATTACAGGTGGGTCGGACCGCCGCAATTAACCGAACTCAAGTCATCTTCATCCACAAATAGAATGTTCTGGTGGTTTAGACCGACTATTTCAGCACCAAAAACGATAGTGAAAACTTCAGAGGGATTTGGGAAAGGGATTTGGGGACACCCATAGGGATTTGGAGGGATTTGGGGACACCCATCAAATAGCTACCATTCAAGCTGTTGATTTTCATTACTAATACAGCAATTCAACGATATAGTGGTGAGGGTTCATACATTGGGTGTCCTGATATGTGCTTCCGATATGTGCTGACAATAGTGAATCTTTTCGTGATTTACTACCCGGAATCAACCAAAAGACAAATCACCAGATACAAGTGAGGAAAGACATGGCTTTTGTCAACGAATACGCAACTAACGAGGATATTGAAAAATATGACTTATATGGGATATGGGACAAATTTCATCCCTTAAGGAAAGGAAAATACTATATTGGGTAGTCGATCAATAGCAAAGATTTGCAAAATAAGGGTAAAACTATCGAAAAGTCTTTGACAGATAAATTTAAGGCTCGTTAGAACAATCTGTGGGTAGCCTGGAATAATAAATAACAGTAACCTGATGAAGCGTCGATAGAATACAGGATTCATTGATCATTTCTTTTTGTGGATCATTTCTGAGGCTGCCTGAATATCAGTTTGTTTGATACCTTGTAATCTCGTCAGTCCGGCCCATATTTGAATCCTAGGGGGCTACGCCAGGGACTTTCACCCTGCAAGGTACTCCAAGTTTCACTTGGCACTCTAACGTTCAATTCATCGGACCTGCGCGGCTTTTCGCGCAGGTCCGGTGGAATGATCGGTTGGGTGGTGACCTTCTGGTTTCAGTGTGAAGGGTTCTATAAAGTCACTCACAGCACTGACAAACTTATCGGCCTGATCTTGCATGATGAAATGCCCACTGTTTTTGATAATGATATGCCATGAATTGTGGGACAAACGGGCCAGGTCGTCCTGTTCGATCTGCCGAATCCGGGCGAGCGCTTTTTCTGTGCTGATATCTTTTCCAGATTTCTCTGCCTCGCGCTCAATCAAGCTCAGGTCTATCAGGTTGCCTGCAGTGAGTACCAATAAGGGAAGATTTCCTAGGCTGTCAGGAGGTGGTGTGGTCGGATCCAGCCCTCGGCGCATGACGGAAATTTCATTGACAACCGCACGCGCAGTATCGGTGCGGTTCTGTACAGCCGTTTTTACTGCCAGCACTTCCGCTGGTAACGGTGAGGGCATGCGGTCAGCGTCGGCGAGCCCCATCAGCCTTACTAGACCGACTCTCGACAGCGGCTCGGCAATTGCTATCTGTATGGCTTGTTTCCAATAGTCCCATGCGGCATAAGGATACTGGTGCATAGGGCCTTGTTCATGAGTCGAATCGACAAGGATAATACCCAGTGTTTCCTCAGGAAACTGATGATAGAAGGCACGTACATATATGCCGCCACGCGAGTGGCCGACCAATACATAAGGTGGAGAATTGCCCGAGTTGTTCAGCAGCGTATGCAGGTTCTTGGCTACCTCTTCCATCTTGATAGGCATATTTATTGGATCGCTCCAGCCGAGCCCTGGACGATCATATGAGCAAACTCGCGTTTTTTGCGCAAGTTTGGATTGAACCGGATACCACTCCAAAGAGTTTTCACCAAGACCCGCTTCGAGAATTAGCGTTGGCAAACCGGAACCCATGCAAAATAGGTGAAGGTTTACGCCGTTTACTGAAATCATGTGCCCCGGAGGTGGGAATGCGGTTAGGTCTGCTGCAGTCTTTTCAGATTGATAGATGGCTCCTGCCAGCATGGCAAAGCATATGAATCCAAATCCGAAGAGAAAAAAGCGATAACGCTGCAAAAAAACGAATTTCATGGCACCCAACACTACAAATCACCACTAAATTGTAGCAATGTGAGGCTTGTGCTATTTATAGCACTGATTAATGAACGTCGCGGAAATTTGTCCGAGTGAATTTTCCTTACTATATCTTACTTTTTTCATAAATGTTTTTTTACTACGCTTGTTCTTCCGTTAACAACATAGACAAAAACATAGACAAAACATAGACAAGACATATATGGACACCCCAAGTCTGTCAAGGATTAAATGATCATTTTTTTACCTCGCCTTCATATACCCAATGGTCCACAGTCTGAGGAAAAACGGTCTTTGACATATATCCGGCTTCTCAATGGTACGCTTGATGTACCGAGCCCTGATGAGATTTAAGAACCCCCACCGCCTCTGCACCCACAAGGTCTTGATGACCGCTGTCTTAGCTCAGGCTCTGGCAGGG
>JARRQD010000231.1:0-6083 GCA_037382205.1 Candidatus Thiodiazotropha sp. | reverse complement strand
TGCTCTTTATCCTGCCAGACAATTGCATCGGGCAGGGGTGCAGTGACTCTATTCCGCCTCAGGATCAACTCATCCCGGAATCGGCGAATCTCCCAATCGCTCCAGACGATCAACGGTTTTGAATCTTCGCGCCCGTGAATCGCCTCATTCTCGATGCGTATCAGCTTTTTTGAATTAGGCATTGGCGCCCCGCTGCTGTCGAACCAGTAGCGCAATAGGTGCCTGATGCGGATCGATGACATCCCTTGCAACGCTTTGACGGACAATGCACCGGTGGTGCTGTTTTTTACCCGCTCTAATTCCACCGCCATCTCCTCCCGCGCCAATGTCAGCATTTCACCACTGAAGCGGGCCGAGCGGGAAAGGGTGACTGAGGCAGCCGGCCAGCGGGACTGTAACAGTGGCATGACGCTATGGCGGATAAAGTTTCGGTCAAAACGCTGATCCTGATTGGAGGGATCCTCCTGCCAACACAGTTTGTGCTGTTTAGCATAAGTCTCAATCGCTTGTCTGGATTCATCCAACAGGGGTCTGGCCAGCCAGCCGGGGGTAAATTCGCTGAGCAGGGGCATCGCCGCCAAACCGGCCGGGCCACTGCCTCGTAGTAACTGCAGCAACAGGGTCTCCGCCTGATCGTCTTGGTGTTGAGCGGTCAGCAGCAGGTCACCCGGGGAGAGTTGTTGTGCAAAAGCATGATAGCGGGCTTCGCGGGCCAAGGCCTCAAGACTTTGGCCTCTCTTCGACTGTAAATCGAGCTCCAGGGAGATTAATGGGATGGCGTAATCGGCACAAAGCGTTTCGCAGTGCCGCTGCCAACGATCGGCATCGGCCTGCAAGCCATGATGCACATGGATCGCCTTCAGGGGATAGGTGAGTTGCGGACTCAGCTGATGCAGCAGATGGAGCAGCACGCAGGAGTCCAGGCCACCACTGAGCGCCAGATAACAACAGCCCGCTTGTGGCAGGCTATTAAGGGTCTCCAGCAGACGATCTTTAGAAAGGGTCACGGGTTCAGGGTGCTAAACCGAGGATCCCTTCGGATTACTCCCCGGAAAATTGGCCGTACTGCATCAATCGCTGATAGCGGGTATCGAGCAGCTTGTCGATCGCCATGCTGGTGATGTTGTCGATGCCTTCCAGCAGGGCATGCTTTAGGTTTTTTGCCATGGTTTCGATATCCCGATGCGCGCCACCCAGGGGCTCAGCAATGATTTCGTCAATCAAATCCAGCTCTTTCAACCGATCCGAGGTGATCCCCATGGCTTCCGCCGCCAGTGGCGCCTTTTCAGCGCTTTTCCATAGGATCGAGGCGCAACCTTCCGGTGAGATCACCGAGTAGGTGCTGTACTCCAGCATCAGGATCCGGTCAGCGACACCGATCGCCAGCGCACCTCCGGAGCCCCCCTCACCGATTACGGTACAGATAATTGGCGTTTTCAACCCGGACATCACCTTGAGATTGCGAGCAATCGCTTCACTCTGCCCCCGCTCCTCAGCCCCGACACCGGGATAGGCCCCTGGCGTATCGATGAAGGTCATAATCGGCAGCTGGAAACGTTCCGCCAGCTCCATCAGCCGCAAGGCCTTACGATAGCCTTCAGGCCGGGGCATACCGAAGTTGCGGTAGATCTTGTCTTTGGTATCACGGCCTTTCTGATGGCCGATCACCATCACCGGCCGCCCTTCCAGACGCGCCATCCCCCCAATGATGGCATGATCATCGGCGAACGCACGATCCCCATGCAACTCATGAAACTCGTCAAATATCCGGTCGATATAGTCGAGCATATAGGGGCGCAGCGGATGACGGGAGAGTTGGGAGATATCCCATGGCTTGAGGTTAGAGAAGATCGTCTCTGTCAGTGACTGGCACTTAGTCTCCAGCCGGGCGATCTCATCCTGGATGTTGATTTCATTATCACTGCCCACCAGGCGAAGCTCTTCAATCTTCGCTTCGAGTTCAGCGATCGGTTGTTCGAATTCTAGAAAGTTAAGATCCATGACGGGGAATATACCGGAAAAGCGCCCAGGTGGACAGCCCAGTTTTAGCGCTTTTTCTGCCTTGTGCTATTGTAAAAAAGCCTTTAAAGATATTGAGTTAGATCGATCCTCAGCAAGACTCAACCATTCGATCAGCCAATCCCGCAACTGCCACCGGGACATCCGCCGCCAGCCGCGCAGGGTGGCACAGGATCACCGCCAATTCCACTGGTTATCACATTCCCTCCGGTGGCGAGTCGTTTCACCGGACTATCAGCCGGGGTATCCCCTATTTCGATGCCAGCTTTGCTGCAGAGCTCTCCCCAGTTATGGATCTCTTCACTCATCCGGTGGCTGACCTCAACCACCCGACCATTGGCTTCACATCGGTAATCGTATGTCGGCATATTAGGCTCCTTAATACTTGATATCAGACCCTTTAAACAGCGAATGCCATCAAGGTTTTAACCTGGCATGGAGTAATCCGCTGAATTCAGCGGCCACCGCCCCACCACTCTCTACTGTGGAGTTTGCCTTGAGGCGCGCTCTACCCTGCTGCTGCAGTGTATCGAGAAAGCTGTCAAAGGTCTCTTTGTCGATCTTGCAGTGGGCAACAATATCACCAATTACCGGTTTGCGGTAATCGATCTCGCCTCTGGCCATCACCAGATCCGCCCCTTCCGGCAGGCGGGATTGAACCAGCCCCCAGGCGGACAAAGTGGCGATGGCGTAGAGAGAACCAGCAAACGCGGTACCATGAACATTTCGGTTCTGCTCCCCACCACCGGTCACTGTAATCCGATCATCAGCCAGGTCTCGAACACGAAATGCCATCTCGGCGGCAATGGGAATACCCTCACGAATACGCTGTTCCAGTTGAGCTCTCTTCATGCTCAACTGAAGCTCGCTTTGTAGGTGTCACGTAACTGTGCCTTTTGTACCTTGCCCATGGTGTTGCGTGGCAACTCATCGACAAAAAAGACCCGCTTGGGTTGTTTAAAACGCGCCAGCTTCCCCTGTAAAGGTTCGATGATCTGCTGCTCGGTGAGCCGATGACTACCATCGCTGACCACAACCGCCACAACAGCCTCGCCAAAATCCGGATGGGGCGCACCGACCACCGCAGATTCCGCCACCCCTGGGATGGTGTCGATTTCTGATTCAATCTCTTTCGGGTAGATATTATATCCCCCGGAGATGATCAGATCCTTGGCCCGCCCGACGATGCTGATACGACCGCTCTCATCCATGATCGCATTGTCTCCAGATATGAACCAGCCATCCTGACGAAACTCAGCGGCGGTCTTTTCCGGCATCTGCCAGTAGCCTTTAAACACATTGTCCCCTTTCAACTCCAAGACCCCGGTTTCACCGCGCGGCAGTTCATTGCCTTCATTGTCTGCAATTCGAACTGAGACACCCGGCAGGGCAAAGCCAACGCTACCGGCGATACGATCACCCTGGTAGGGGTTTGAGGTGATCATGCCTGCCTCGGTCATGCCATATCGTTCAAGGATTCGAAAACCGCTTCGTTGCTCAAACTCCCGATGGGTTTCGGCAAGCAATGGCGCGGATCCAGAGATAAAGAGTCGCATGTTGGCGCACAATTCCCGGCTAAACCCTGGCTCATTGAGCAATCGTGTATAGAAGGTCGGCACCCCCATCATCACCGTACATTGGGGTAGATACTCGATCACTTGCTGGGCATTGAACTTGGCCAGGAAATATACGGATGAACCACCAAGCAGTGCGCAATGCAGCGCCACAAACAGGCCATGCACATGAAACACCGGCAGCGCATGCAGCAACACATCTTTCTGATCGTCCCAATGCCAATAGCTGTGTAGCACCTCGGCGTTTGAAGCCAGGTTATGATGTGACAACATCGCCCCTTTGGAGCGCCCCGTGGTACCCGAGGTATAGAGGATTGCCGCCAGATCATCCGCTGATCTGGGCACCACTTGCTGGGTTGTAGAGAGCGTTTCAACACGCTCTAAAAGATCGCCATCCGCCTCACTACCCAGGGTTCGAATGTGAGACACGTCACACTCTTGAGATAAACTGTAGAGACTTTCCCGTTCACTCGGCTGACAGACAAACAGCTGCGGCTTTGCGTCCGTCATAAAATAACCGACCTCTGCAGCCGTGTAAGCGCTATTCAGTGGGATATAGATTGCGCCAACACGCAGGCAAGCCAGATAGAGCAACACAGATTCAGCGGACTTCGCCACTTGTACCATGACCCGGTCACCCGGTTTCACATCGAGTTCCTGCAGTCTTGTGGCAATCCTGGCTGTCCTCTCGTCCAACTCAGAATATAAAAGCGGGCTCTGTCCTGGCGTAATTAAAAAAGGGTGATCGCCTGCATTTTTAAAGCGATCACCAACAAGTCGAAGATAGAGATTTTGATTGTTCATAGAATTCGATAATAAAATTAACGGCTTGACTGACGCCATATCGGACTATAGATTATCATCCATTGCTCAAGCTGTTGAATAAATAAATAGAGAGGCCATCCATTTTTACATAAAGAGCCTCTGATTGATTTTGTCCATTTCACTCTGCACATACTGGAGTTATTTAGGCATTGTGGGATTGGGCTGCAGCGCAAACTGCGCACAATTAAGGAAGATCTTATACATCTACAGAACATTTCTTAAAGTTCAATTGAAAACTGTCAACCATCGGAAATCTTTTTTCAGCAAGGAGTATACCCCCATGCACGTAGCAAAGTTATTAACCGCTGCCGCTCTGGCAGCAGGGCTCACTATGGCCGCATCCACCGCGTCAGCCATCGACTTAAAAGCCTCACATCAGTGGCCGGGTGGAAAAGGTGATATTCGCGATGAGATGGTGCAGATCATCGCCCGTCACATGAATGACAATGACACCGGGGTAAATATCAAGGTCTATCCTGGCAAGAGTCTCTATAAACCGAAAGAGCAATGGGGCGCGATGACAAAAGGCCGGCTCGACATCACAGCCTTTCCCCTGGCCTACGCCGGCGGCCGCCATCCTGAATTTAACCTGACACTGATGCCCGGGCTGGTTAAAAATCACGATCACGCCTTACGGCTCAACGACTCCCCATTCATGCAGGAGATCAAGAAGGTAATGGATAAAGCTGGCGTGATGGTGCTGGCCGACACCTGGCTTGCGGGTGGCTTTGTCTCCAAAGGCGAATGCATCCTTGAGCCCAAGGATGTCAAAGGCATGAAGTTCCGCGCTGCAGGCAAAGCGTTCAACCAGATGCTCGAAGCCGCCGGTGCAACCATCACCTCGATGCCCTCCTCGGAGATCTACTCTGGACTGCAAACTGGCGTACTGGACGGCGCCAACACCTCTTCATCATCACTGGTCTCTTATCGTATCTATGAGCAGGTTAAATGCCTTACCGCACCGGGCTCGAATGCACTCTGGTTCATGTATGAGCCTATCCTGATGGCCAAAAAGAGCTTTGAGAAGTTAACCCCAGAGCAACAAAAAGAGCTGTTGAAAGCGGCGGACGAAGCTGAAAAGTATGCCTCCGATGCAGCCAAGGACGCCGATCAAAAACTGATTGACACCTATAAAAAGGCTGGCGTTAAAGTCGTTGAGATGAGTGCTGATCAAGCGGCTATGTGGCGCAAGATTGCCGATACCTCAAGCTATGCTGCTTTTGCGGCTGATGTCGAGGGTGGCCGTGAGTTGCTGAATAAGGCATTGGCCGTCGAGTAACTCGTATGATCTAAGCCCCCTTCGATCACGAAGGGGGCAGCCCTCTTAGCAAGCCGATTACCATCAAAACAATCTAACCATGTTGTATCTTTTATCCAGAGTTGTATAAAAAACGGACATAACAATATGGAGATGTTTCTCAGATTTGTCGTAGGCCTTTCAAAATTGCTGGGATATGTCGCAGCTGTTTTACTGGTGATCTCGGTACTGATTGTCTGCCAGATGGTTTTCAATCGATTTGTTTTAAATCTTCCCACCTCCTGGCAGACCGAGTTTGTAACCTATGCGCTACTCGCCTCAACCTTTCTTGGTGCTCCCTGGGTATTGCTGACGCGAGGCCATGTCAATGTTGAACTGATCCCATTGATCATGGGGCGCCGTGGTCG
>JARRQD010000230.1:0-6104 GCA_037382205.1 Candidatus Thiodiazotropha sp. | reverse complement strand
CCTGCTCGAGCGCTTGGGCAAGGACAGCCAGTTTGTCGAGGGCATGCGAGTGACCGACAGCGAGACCATGGATGTGGTGGAGATGGTGCTGGGAGGATTGGTCAATAAGGATATTGTCAGTCTGATCAATCGAGCCGGTGGTTCAGCCGTCGGTCTAACCGGTAAGGATGGTGACCTGATTCATGCCAAGAAGATGGTGATTAGCCGCAGAGGCCCTGAGCTTGATGAGCCGGAAATTATAGATATTGGCCATGTAGGTGAAGTTGAGAGTATCGACGCCAGTGTGGTGAATATGTTGGTCCAGGGTGACTTCATCCCGGTTATCGCGCCAATTGGCATTGGTCAGGATGGCCACTCCTACAACATCAACGCGGATTTGGTTGCTGGCAAGATGGCTGAAGTACTGCAGGCTGAGAAGTTGATTCTGTTGACCAATACCCCAGGGTTGCTTGACAAGGATGGCGGATTGCTTACCGGGCTATCGGCTGAGCGGGTGGATGAGTTGATCGAGGATGGCACCATTCATGGCGGCATGCTGCCCAAGATCACAACGGCCCTGGAAGCGGTCAAGGCCGGCGTATCCAGTTCTCATATCATTGATGGCCGCGTTCCCCATGCTGTACTGCTTGAGCTGTTCACGGATGAGGGTGTGGGAACCTTGATTCGGCGTCGCTGATGAATAAAAAGACCAAGGTTCCCCGCAAGCAGTTAATTCTCGAGGCGTTGGCTCGGGAGCTTGAACAGAATCCCGGCGACCGGATCACTACCGCCTCATTAGGGCGTGCGGTAGGGGTATCTGAGGCCGCCCTGTATCGCCACTTTGCGAGTAAGGCGAAGATGTTCGAGGGTTTGATCGATTTTGCCGAACAGAGCGTCTTTGTGCGAATCAATCAGATTCTTAAAGAGCATACCGATGCGCAAACCCGCTGTACCCAGATCCTCCATCTGCTGCTGCTCTTCGCTGAGCGAAATCCAGGTATCACCCGCGTCTTGCTGGGTGATGCTCTGGTTGGTGAGACTGAGCGCCTGCTCTCCCGAGTAGGGCAGTTTTTTGAGCGACTTGAAACCCAACTCAAGCAAGTACTGAGAGAGGGGGAGATGCGAAATGAAGGTCGGCCGATGGCTTTGGATAGTGCCATCTCAGCGAATATGATGACCTGCCTGGCGGAAGGCTTGATGCATCAATATCTGCGAAGCCGTTTCAAAATTTCGCCACTTCAGCACTGGCAGACTCAGTGGGCGCTGCTCTCCTCGATGCTCTTTCCAGAGCCGCTGAATTGAGTCAACAATCCGCCTGAAGAGCTGCTGTTCTACGGTATAATCATGCGCTGCCGAAATCGTTTATTGACGCAATGCTTGCTGGAAACCTGCCTTTATTGCTTGTACTTCCGCTGACTTTTCGCATGGCAAGTCGTGTATCGAGACTTTTTTGCACTGCAGATCCATAAAGATCACAGTATTACCTTTTTTGGGATCTTCAATTCGCGACATGGAGATGCTGATATCACCCTCTTTAACGGGCTCTGCTGTAATCACAATGTTGTCGCCATCAATCTTGGTGGCTGTCGTGCTATGTTTCTTAAGATACTGCTTGGCCAGTTTCCAGGGCTCGTCACAAGCTCTATCCCCCTGGCAGTCAAAAACATTCAGTAACGCACTATGGAAGCTCTCTTCTGCTTCCTCCAGGGGGTTGCTGGTGGTCTTAAGCTTTTTCAGTTCACGAAAGCGTTGCAGATCCTTGGCAAAGGACTGTCGTATGCGATTCTTGTGGTGCTCTCGGTCGATGATGTAGCTATAGGCATCCTGTAGGGCCTGGCGTTTGACTTCAATATCCTTGAGCATCTTTTTTGATACCGGCTTTCCGCTCAACTCTCGCTGAGCAGCAAACTGCTCCATATCATCAAGGTTGGATTTGAGGCGTTTGATGTTCGATTGGGTGACTCGGATATGGGTATCCACGGCCTGCAGCTGACCATCGCGGGTCATTAAGATGTCATCCTCTGTACGGAAGGTTCTCAGAAGTACGTTATCCAGCGCCTGCTGTTTCTCAAGCACACGCTGACGCTCGAGCCTGAGTCGCTCCTGCTCTTGTTGCTGTCTGAGCTCCTCATCGGTTTTTGCGGCACCCACCTGCTTGATGGTGACGCCTTGTTTATCCAGCTGGGTTCTTGCTCGATGGGTCTCAGAGGGGGGGAGTTTGTCCGAGTAGTGGGTACGGCCGTCGTCATCCACCCATTTGTAGAGCCTTCCCGCAAAACAATTGAGTGACAGATTGAGGCATAAAAAGAGGATGATACAGAGATTTTTCAAACGCATACTCACCAAGAATACCAATTTATCGAATATACACCAACTTCGATTATACTGCTCTACTCATCCCTTAAGATAGCTGCTTTGTGGAACAGTTCACCCTTTTTAGTATTTCAGTTCTGGCAAATCTGTTTTCCGCCTTTTCTGGTGGCGGTGCCGGTTTGGTTCAATTGCCCGCCTTGATTTTTCTCGGGCTGCCCTTCGGCCTCGCTCTGGCGACCCATAAAGTGGCCTCAGTGGCGCTTGGGATCGGCGCCACCATAAGGCATCTCAGGGAAGGGGGGTTGGAGCGTCAGTTCGTCATCTTTATGCTCAGTGCGGGCATACCCGGTGTTGTGATCGGCGCCAGCCTGATCTTGCAGATACCTGACCGGATTGCGGAAGTGGCACTGGGTCTACTGACACTGGGTCTGAGTCTCTACTCCTTCCTGAGCCCACGGTTGGGTCAGGAGTATCAGGCGATTCATCGAGACTGCAAGGGGATGGCCTATGGTGCTGTCGGTCTGTTTTTAATCGGCGTACTGAATGGCTCACTCACCTCGGGAACCGGTCTATTTGTAACTCTGTGGCTGGTGCGTTGGTTTGGTCTCGATTATCGGCGCGCTGTGGCTCATACGCTGGTATTGGTCGGTGTGTTCTGGAACGGCACGGGCGCCATCACACTGGGGATTCTGGGGGAGATCTGGTGGCAATGGCTACCGGCACTGATTGCCGGCTCACTGATTGGCGGTTATCTCGGGGCCCATCTTTCGATTGCCAAAGGCAACCGATGGATCAAACGGGGATTTGAAACAGTAACCCTGCTGGTGGGGATCAAGCTGATTATGGGGTAGGTTAACCCGGCCCTTAACAGGATCAAACCGCAAGTGAACACACCGCGAATCAATGTAAAAAGCTAAAGATCTTCTTGACTACCCCCAAACCTCAGCAAGCTTGAGTTACCTCGTGGCCACATTCTGTGTGGGATTGCCAACATCGGTATCGCCTTGTTTTACTTCTGGTTCAGTGTCTGACAACCCGTTGCTCAACCGCTGAACCTCAGGCGTAATCAGGAAGATCTTTGGGTCATATCGCGGAGATTGGCATTCATTTGCGGTGCATCATAGGGCTAGACCCCATAGGTTTCCCGGTAGGACTGGATGCGTTGCAGATCTTTTTCGGCATTCGCTTTCTGTTGCAGATACTCGATCAACTGCTCCAGCCTGACAATCGCGCTGACTGGCAATCCATAGTCGGTTTCGACCTCTTGGATAGCGGATCGGTCACCCTTTCCTCGTTCCTGTCTGTCCAGGGCAATGACAACCCCCGCCGGTGTGGCCTGCTCACGCTTTATGATCTCTACAGACTCACGCACCGAGGTGCCTGCCGAGATCACATCGTCGATGATCATGATTCTACCTTCCAGTGGGTGGCCGACGATGATACCTCCTTCGCCATGATCCTTGGCCTCTTTACGATTGAAGGCGTAGGGAACATCCAGATTGTGCTGATCATAGAGGGCGGCGGCGGTGACGGCTGCCAGAGGGATGCCTTTGTAGGCCGGCCCATAGAGCACATCGAATTCAATCCCGGAATCCACAATGGCTTGTGCATAGTAGCGCCCCAGTCTGGCCAGACTGGCGCCACTATCGAATAAACCCGCATTGAAGAAATAGGGGCTGACACGACCGGATTTCAGAGTGAATTCACCAAATCGCAACACCTCGACATCGAGGGCGAAGTCAAGAAATTCCCGTTGATAATCCTGCATGATTGAATACCTGTTTTGAGCGAGGAGCGCATTGTAACCCATTCTTATCCATCTCATCAGGGGGCGTCCGGTTTTTCTCTAAATAGCGCCTTCCTATGAGACACCACAGCTGCGGACGCCTATAATGGCGGATCTTTCGACGAATCGAGGTATCTGTGCTGACAGCTGACAAACTCTCCGATTGGCGCCAATCCCTCGCCATCTATTGGCAGCCGGGTGTGCGGAATATGCTGTTTCTCGGCTTCTCTGCTGGATTGCCCCTGGTACTGGTTTTCGGCACCCTCTCGTTTTGGTTGCGTGAAGCGGGTATCGCCCGATCAACCATCGGCTTTTTAAGTTGGGTGGCGTTGGCCTATGGTTTCAAATGGGTTTGGGCGCCGCTGGTGGATCGCATGCCGCTTCCCTGGCTAACCCGGAAGTTGGGACGGCGTAGAAGTTGGATGCTGTTTGCCCAGGCCCTGGTGATTCTTGGTCTCACGGGGCTGGCGTTATCCGATCCACTGCAGGGTGTCTACGCTTTTGCCCTGTTGGCGCTATTGGTGGCTTTTGCCTCGGCCACCCAGGATATCGCCATCGATGCCTATCGGATCGAGTCTGCCGAGGTTAAGCTGCAGGGTTATATGGCAGCCAATTACATGATCGGTTATCGGCTAGCGATGATCGTCAGTGGTGGTGGTGCTCTTGGAATCGCTGGTTGGGTCGCTGGAGCAGAGAGTGGCTATCAGCTACAGGCCTGGAGTGTCGCTTATCTCTGTATGGCGTTGTTTATGCTTGTCGGTGTGATCACCGTGTTGTTGATCTCTGAGCCGGATGTTCATCCTGACCGTGAAACATTGGCCCAGGAGGCTAAGGCTGAGGCTCTGATCGAGCAGCAGAAGTGGATCTCCGGGTGGTTACAACGCTTCACCGAATGGGTGTTTGATGCCGTGGTCAGTCCTTTTGTCGACTTTGTCCGGCGCTATCAGTGGCGGGCCGTGTTGATCTTGGCGCTGATTGCCACCTATCGGATCTCTGACGTGGTGCTCGGTGTTATTGCGAATGTTTTCTATGTCGACCTGGGGTTCGAAAAGGGAGAAGTGGCCTTGGTAGTCAATGTGTTTGGTGTTGCTATGACTCTGGTTGGTGCTGTCGTAGGTGGTATGTTTGTGGCGCGTTACAAGTTGATGCCGATTCTGCTGCTGGGCGGTGTGCTGGCCGCTGCAACCAACCTGCTGTTTGCCTGGATGGCGAGCGTGGGACACAACGTGATCTTTCTAACTCTGGTAATCTCTGCGGATAACTTGAGCGCCGGTTTAGCCACAGCAGCCTTTGTCGCTTACCTTTCGAGTCTTACCAATGTCTCCTATTCGGCAACCCAATATGCCCTATTCAGTTCAGTGATGCTGCTGTTACCGAAATTTGTTGGTGGATTCTCTGGGGTCATGGTAGACAGTATTGGCTACACCTCATTCTTTATGATTACCGCATCGATGGGTATCCCGGTAATCGTGCTGATCCTGCTAGCGATGCGTTTCTTACCGGCTACCGGTATGAAGCCGAGTGAGTCAACTGCTTGAGGCATATCCGTCTGTGGGAATTTATCTGGTTCAAGGCTTTTGTCCGATTTTAGTAGGAGTTTGTTGAATGGTTGAGCAGGGAAGTTATCTGATCGCCTTTGTTTCCGGGTTGCTGGGTGGTGCCCACTGCGCTGGTATGTGTGGTGGTATTGTCGGTGCACTCACCTTTGGTCTGCCCGAACAGGTTCGAAATCGATTAGTTCAGACTATGCCCTACCAGATAGGTTATAACCTGGGGCGTATCACAAGCTATGTCGTTGCCGGGGCTGTTATGGGGGGCTTGGGTGTGTTGCTGGTGCAATTGGCGCCGGTCAAAGCCGCACAACAAGTGCTCATGGTGTTTGCCTCCCTGTTTATGATACTGCTGGGACTCTACTTGGGTGGTTGGTGGTTGGGGTTATCCAAAATTGAGTACCTTGGTAGTCGACTCTGGAATAGTATCGAGCCCTTTGCGCGCAAGCTTTTACCGGTCAAGACACCGATGCAGG
>JARRQD010000229.1:0-7302 GCA_037382205.1 Candidatus Thiodiazotropha sp. | reverse complement strand
ATTACCGAATAGATAGACTGAATTCTAAGACTGGTGCTTGCGAGTTTGTTAATGCTTCCGGTCTTAAAGCATTTACATTTATGGGTTACTGCTTACTAGTTCAGAGTGAGATGTTACAAGCATCATTAAGAGGTCCTTCCGTGACCAAAGAGCTTAACGATATTGATTATCTTATTTACAGCATGCGGGAAGGATTGCATAGAGGTCGACCTCAAGTATTTTTAGGGTATATTTATTCGCCCGGACATACGCCTTTAGTATTTGATAAAACCGATGTAGAAGCGTCTGAAAAGTATCGAGAATTCTATCGTAAGGCAAGCAAGGAGGCGGCTGCATATCTCAACGAGATCGTTACTTTTATAGCCAACGAAGATCCAGAGGCAATAGTTTATGTGTTTGGTGATCACGGGCCTATGGTCTCAAGGAGTGATGTATTTGAGGAGGATGGCGCCACTATTGTGCAAGATAGATTCGGTGTTTATGGGGGTGTCTATCCACCCGATCGTTGCTCCGACTTCTTTGATGAGCCATATAATAATCAATTTATGACAGTAATACAGGGCGCTCATATGATCATCAAGTGTCTGTCAGATGGTAAAAGTGCTTTTGTTAAAATGGATGACTATCGACTTCCAAACTCCATACCCAAGGAATACAATCGTTATGAAAACTATCTTTATGAATAAGAGAAATGGTTTTGCAGCAAAGTTGCTAACAATGATGCAGGCCTGGTTAATTTCAAGCCTAATTTTTCCGGCCACGGCATTTGCCTATGTTGATCCTGGTTCAGGTAGCGTTATCGTGACCACGATTCTTGGGCTAATTGCTGCAATCGGGTATACATTTCGGAAGTACTACTACCGGGTCAAAAGGATGATTGTCGGAAAAAATGCAGAAGAGAATCGACAAGATGATGAATAAGATGGAAATTAGAGTGGAGGCAAATACAGGTTCATTTCGCGACCCTGTAAATCAGGTCTATGAAGTAAAACCAAAGCCCGGTAGCGAAAAGGTCCGGATTCTACGTGGTCTCAGTAACGAAGCGCTTTCAAACTATAAACAACTATCAGCTGAGACATTTTTTAGAAAGGCACTGGATGCTGGCTATGTTGTGAAAACAGAATTGCTTGAGGCGAATGACAAAGACGGTAATACGGTTTTGGCTGATGGCTGGGCTGGAGTCTTGGAACACATCGATGTGGCTTCCGTTGAGCCTTGGGAGGAGGGTGAGCCTTGGGTTGGTTACCGGCAGTTTTGTTCCATGTTTCTTGCACCTTTGATGCTGCGCTCATATCTAGGGATTGACCATCTCCCAATACTGCGTTCATTTATTGATGGTATCCCACCCATAGAGGCGGCTAAGTACTTCACTGGAACAAAACGCTTCAAGAAGGGTATATTGAGCCATATAGTATTCCCAGCTAAGGTGGAAAACTCGATTGCCAAGCGTGAGCGCGACGATGCTCCCGCTCGACAACGGACTTCAAATAAGCACTCCAAGGCTATGGTACTAGGGCTTGTGCAGAGTCTTAAGAGGCTTGTGCAAAAACTTTCAATTGAAATCAAACATACAGACTGGTCACAGTATGATAAGACGCATTCATATCAAGAAGCGGAACTCGATGCGAAAAAAGCCTTTGTTATAAAGCACGCATCGACAACCAAAAGGCAGTACGTCTGGGATATCGGTTGTAATACTGGCACCTTCTCTAAAATCACTAGCGAATATTGTAAACAGGTGATTTCGATAGATGGTGACCACGATGCCGTAGAACAACTCTACCTTAAAGAAAAAAATAACACTAACTCAAATATCTTGCCACTAGTTATGAATCTCGCAAACATATCTCCTGGGCAGGGATGGGCATGCAGTGAACGTCAAGCATTTGATCAACGCAGGAAACCAGATCTTGTGCTTTGTCTGGCCCTCATACACCATCTGCGACTATCAGCCAATATTCCGAATGTGCTCTTCTTGAAATGGCTGCGTTCACTCGAGTCAGCGGTTATTCTAGAGTTTGTAAACCGCGAGGATGAAATGGTCGTAAAACTCCTTACCAATAAGAAGGAGCAGTACGAGGACTACAATCTAGACCAGTTCGTTGCGCAAGCGGAACAGTTCTTTACGATAAAGGACCGTGAATCCCTAAAGGGTGGTAAGCGAGAAATATTTTATCTGATTCCACGATAGTAATTATTAGAATGAGTGTACTTGAGTTAGTTCTTAGTCCTGTTGTATGGCTTATGGAGTTAGTCCTCGAATTTTATGTCAATTTATTCTCATCTACTGGCGTTTCGATTTTGCTTTTGAGTATCACCTTTACACTGTTACTGATTCCGTTCCAAAGAAAGGCGCAACGCTTGGAAAAGCGTGTTAGTGAGAAAATTAAAGCTGTAGATGAAGAGGTAAAGTCACTGCAAGGAGGGCTCAAGGGTGAAAAGCTGTTTCTTGCAACTGAAAAAATTTACGAGAATAACGGTTATCATCCAATTCAGAGTATCGGTGTGGGGGCAAGTTTCTTTGTTATGTTACCCGTACTCATATCGGCTATTCTAATCTTCACCAGTGGTGAAATATTAGCAGGCAAGAGTTTTCTCTTCATAGATGATCTGTCTAAATCAGATGGTTTATTTGGACAGATCAATGTGCTACCGCTTCTAATGTCAGCAATTACACTGATTGACGCAAAACTTCGATTTAAAGATGATAGAAGAAGTCAGTATAGTTTTTTCTTTATTGCTTTAGTGATGCTGATAATAGTGTACAATCTAGCATCAGGGCTCGTTCTTTATTGGATAGGTAGCAATATTATGTCTTTTATAGCAAGTCGACTCTAAGTCAGGTAACTGAGTATGATGTCAACGAATCTATCTTGCTTACAGGCATGAGAGTCTCAAAGTGATCAGTGCCAGGCCTCGCAAGCGTAGTACATCAATCAACATTAAGCAGAAGGAAAACGGAGGCCAGACATTTGAACTGGGCATAAGGCTATGATCTGAGTACAATGCCTGAAGTGTGTTCAACATCAATGTGTCGATCTGCCAGGAGTGCGGCGGTGAAGCAAGGGTGTTTCCTGCATCAAGGGCCAGGCTGTCATTGACAAGATTCCATCCTTAAGTACGTAAACGGTGCATCCCTGCACCACTTCTCTCGGTCGCCACATGAAGAAAGGCGCAATACCGCCACCATCTTAAGTTGTTGCCGGCAACGTAGGCCTCACCAGATTCAGACTGGTTTGCCTCGTACCAGGTTGTTACACATCTCTACATGGTACCGCAACAGAAGGATAGGTTGCCTGATCGAGTATTGCCTTAACAAACGCCATAAGACCGGGAAGGCAGTGGAAGAGGGCGCACTCAGCCGGAAAACCGGGATGTTGAATCTTATTGAAGTCGGGTAGGCGGATAACTCAGGCGTACCCGGGTTCCTGTTTTTAGCCTTGATAGACAGGGGGGTGGTTATTCTACTTCTATACTTCCAGATATACTTCAGACACCCACACCACGTCCGGAATCGTGCTGTCATCCACATCCGGCATGATCTGTACACCATTGGCGATTTTCATCGGGCCCGGCCCTCTAAGCGAAACCACGCGTGGGTCGAGTACCGATTCGCTCTCCCTGCCTTTCAACAGACCTGCCCAGTCACGCCTGGCCGAAGCGAACACATCCAGCATGCCGTACAGGGTCGAGGCAGCGACCTCTGGAATTGCCAACAGGGCGATGTGGGGTTTTGGTTGAACCATGGCGGATATGACTTGATTTCGTCTTTTTCCGCTTTAGTTTAACGAAGCGCCTGATCCCACACTAGATGCTTCTATCTCTCCTCATCACTATAGGGATCGCAACTCTCATTGTTGTCAGTTACAACAAGTGGCGCAGCAGTGAGACTTTGATTGAAAGCTTGACCCATGGAATATTTTTTTCGATCCTGACAGCTGTTCTAGTCAATTCGAATCAGTATTTAATGTACCCGATCCCCGCTCAGTGGTGTTCGACCTGTTCAGGGACGGGACAGGTCGAACAATTACCCATTAACGAGCATCAATCTTACTGATGATAAGCGACGCATTGACCCCACCAAAACCAAAACCATTACATAGTGCATGGTTAATTGTATGTGCCCGTGACTGGTTCGGTACAAAATCCAGGTCTTGCATCGATTCGTCAGGATCTTTCATATTGATTGTAGGCGGCAATAGATCGCTGACGACTGCCAGGGTAGAGAAAATAGACTCAATACCGCCGGCCGCCCCCAGCAGGTGGCCAGTAGCCGATTTGGTCGAAGATATGGGAATCTGCGACAGTTGATGCGCAAAGACACTGCGTAGTGAGGCAATCTCCGCGGCATCACCAACAGGCGTTGATGTGGCATGGGCATTGATATAATCAATGGCCTCAGGTTTCAGTCCGGCCATCCTGAGAGCTGTCCTGATCGCAGTGGCAGCTCCTGAACCGTCTTTACAACCCGAAGTGATATGATAAGCATCGGAGCTGGTGCCGTAACCGCTAATGACAGCCAGAGGTGTCGCGCCACGCTCCTGCGCATGCTCCAGCGTCTCGATGACGAGCAGACCGGAACCCTCGCCCATGACAAAACCGTTACGGTGACGATCGAATGGACGAGAGGCCTTTTCCGGCTCTTCACTGTCACTGGAGAGAGCCTTCAAAGCATTGAAACTGGCCAGTGCCAGCGGATCGACACAGGCTTCCGCACCACCTACCAGGGCTACCTCGGCCTCGCCGGAACGAATCAACCGCATGCCGTCACCTATCGCCTGCAAACCGGCAGCGCAGGCCGTGACAGGGCAGCCCAATGGACCCTTGAATCCATACTCGATCGACAGGTTGCCAGACGCCATGTTGGCCAGAAACGCCGGGGCGGTGAAAGGTGAGATGCGTTTGTAGCCCCGTGTTTCAAGGGTTTTCTGGGCTTGGATGATGGTTGAAAACCCCCCAATTCCCGTGGCTACAATGGTAGCTGTGGCCTGTTGAGCCTGCTCATTCTGAGGGAACCAGTTGGCCTGGGTCAGTGCCTCTCGTGCAGCGGCTAATGCGTAAATGGTGAATAAATCGAGTTTTTTTCGTTCTTTTGGCTCTATAATCTGGTTGATATCGAAGCCCGCATCCGGGTCTTCCTGTATTTCCGGAACGAGGCCAGCAATCTTGATCGGCTCATTCGTAATATCGAAACGATCGATCAAACCGATACCCGACTGACCAGCGGTCAAACGTTGCCAGACAGGCATGACGCCATTACCCAGAGGGCTAACGATGCCCATACCTGTAATAACGATTGGTGAATTCATTGGATCTCCGGTTATAACGATTCAATCCATTGAAATTAACACCCGTCACGATATTATCAAGATAATATGGTTTCTGATTAGAGGAGTAGGCCAGTATGTCTTGTCCTAAAGATCGCAAAGCAAAATCGAGAGATCGGATTCTAAATACCGCCGTCGACCTGTTTTCTCGCTATGGTTTCGATAAGGTGTCGATCGGGCAGATCATGAAGAAGGCTAAAATGACCCATGGTGCATTTTATGCCCATTTTGAATCCAAGGAGGCTCTATATCAGGCTTCGTTCATGGGGGTGCTCAAGAGTAGCCATACGGCACGCCTGGTGAAGACGCCTTTGTCGATGAAGCACCTGACCTCGTTGGTCACAAACTACTGGAACCTGAGTGAGCTCGAAAAGAAAAACAAGCCAGGGCTGGAGACCATTCTCTTCAATGAGATAGGAAACAGCAATTCCAGTATCAAGCGCCTGTTCGAGGAGTCGTACGACACCCTCAAAAAGATGATTGAAACCCGAATCGCCGCACTGATCAAACTCAAACAGCTGCCTTTGGAGTATGACAGGGAGATGATTTCAGAGAAATCCCGGGCTATTCTCGCCTCGCTGGTTGGTGCGGTCGCAGTGGCGAAAAATCTCTCGCGCGATGATGAGAGATGCCATGTCCTGGAGTCGGCGCAAAAACAGATTTTGAGCATGTTGGGAGTGAAAGAGAGTGAGTTCGCGGCTGACGGGGTTCATACACTCAAAGACAACAATGTCAGTTGACGGTCATCTAGGCCGGCCTTCAGGCCGATAAAGCCCTCGATACAAACCTTTTTGTCGGCCTGAAGGCCGACTTACCTATGGGTGAACTCCGAAACTTAAGCGGTTAATACATGTTGAGTCTGGCTAGAGTTGCAAAACTAACAGACGAGCGAAGCTACGAACTTCCACGATTTCACTGATCATGAATCCAGTAGGCTCCAGCAGTTCATGCCACTCCTGCAAGGTGCGCTCCCGTCCATGGGTGCCGATCAGCATCTGCAAATCGAAGCTGGCAATACTGGGATCGATATGTTCTTCCTGGGCCAGCATGTCGGCTATGACGATGGTTGGGCGGTGGTTGGTGCAGGCCTTCTTGAGGTTGGTCAGTATCTGCCGGGCCTCATCGTTTCCCATCGCGTGGAAGATGGCGGCGAATAGGTAGAGGTCTTTATCGGAACGGACTTGTGGAATCGCCTCAAAACAGATCCTCTCCATGGCTCATAACAAAAGGTACCTGGCCGCTGCGCATCGCCGGGGTTAATGATTCGAACCAGGGTTTACTCATTTCGGGCGAATTATGAATCATTGCTCTCACGTTTTTCCGCCCTATAACCCACCAGTGAAGGTGATCACCTCACCGATCTCAGTGTTGAGTACTGATCCGTGGTATTGGTTATCATCGACATCCAGGCCGATCTATTTTGGTTCATAGACGCCTTACCACGAAGAGGTATCCAGCAATGATGGTAGCCCTCGGTTAAGAGGAGGCGTCTATATCTTCTATTAATCGCGTAGCTTCTCCCTGAGGAAGAAGGCGTAAGCAGGGCAGCGGTGATCACAGATCCTCATCGTGTTGGAGATGGCTCTTCTTCAAGTACCGTTAAACACCCGCCTGGACTGATCAGGTTGATGTCCTGGGAACTGGAAATATAGTGCCCCTGCACATAGTCCACACCAGATTCATAGAGAAAATGTAGTATCTCTGCATTCTCGACATACTCTGCAATGGTCTTTTTGCCCAGAGAATGGGCAATATCGTTGATTGAATTCACGATCGCCCGGTCGCTTGGGTCGGAACTCACCCCATGGACAAACAGGCCATCGATTTTAATGAAGTCCACAGGCAGATGCTTGAGATGGGAAAACGAGGAAAATCCACTGCCGAAATCATCCAGGGCAAAGCGGCAGCCGAGTCTATTCAAACGGGTTATCAAGTCATGAGCGGATACCAGATTGGACACTGCCGAGGTCTCGGT
>JARRQD010000228.1:8252-12992 GCA_037382205.1 Candidatus Thiodiazotropha sp. | reverse complement strand
TACTCCAGCGCCCGCTCACTTGCCCGCTGAATTACCGGCCCATCTGCCATAGGATCGGAAAATGGTATACCGAGCTCAATAATATCGGCACCGCCAGCCACCAGGTCCTGCATCAGATCGACGGTGATCTCGGGCAGTGGGTCTCCGGCGGTAATGAAAGGTATCAGTGCGGTTCTATTCTGTTGCCGAAGCTGCTCAAACTTCTCCTTCAGCATACTCATATCTTCAGTCCCTCTTGTGCTGCCACGGTATGCATATCTTTGTCTCCCCGGCCAGAAAGATTCACCAATACAATCTGGTCACGACGCATCGTCTGGGCCAGTTTGGCAGCATAGGCCAGTGCATGGCTCGATTCGAGAGCCGGAATAATCCCTTCGATACGGGTTAGATCGTGAAATGCCGCCAAGGCCTCCTGATCGGTAACGGCCACGTAGTTGGCCCGACCATTATCCTTCAACCAGGCATGCTCTGGGCCGACGCCTGGGTAATCAAGCCCGGCGGAGATTGAGTGGGTCTCTATAATCTGGCCATCCTGATCCTCCATCAGATAGGTACGGTTCCCATGCAATATACCGGGTTTGCCGGCACACAACGGTGCTGCATGCTGGCCACTATCCAGACCGCTTCCAGCGGCTTCGACTCCATAGATGGCAACCTCCGGGTCATCCAGATAGGGATAGAACAGACCGATCGCATTTGAACCACCGCCAACACAGGCGACCAGGGCATCAGGCTGTCGCCCCGCCTGCTCCGGCATCTGCCGACGCGCTTCACGGCCGATCACCGATTGAAAATCTCTTACCATAGCCGGATAGGGGTGAGGACCCGCCACCGTACCAATGATATAGAACGTGTTGTCCACATTGGTCACCCAATCCCGCATCGCTTCGTTGAGTGCATCTTTGAGGGTCTTGGAACCCGATTCTACCGACCTGACTTCGGCGCCCAGCAGACGCATCCGATAGACATTGGCCTCCTGCCTGGCGATGTCTACCGATCCCATGTAGACCACACACTCCAGTCCAAGCCGAGCCGCTACCGTGGCAGAGGCGACCCCATGCTGTCCCGCACCGGTCTCAGCGATAATCCGGGTCTTGCCCATATGACGGGCCAGCAGTGCCTGCCCTACCGTGTTGTTCACTTTATGTGCGCCGGTATGATTCAGGTCTTCCCGTTTGAGATAGATCTGGGCCCCATTCAACACTTCACTCCAGCGTTTGGCATGGTAGATTGGTGAGGGCCGCCCCACATAGTGCTTCAGATCCTCGTCCAGCTCTTTCAGAAAGGCCTCATCCTTCATGAAGCGCTGATAGGCCTGACGCAGCTCTTCCAGGGGTTCCATCAGGGTTTCAGAGACAAACAGCCCCCCATAGGGCCCGAAATGCCCCCGTTCGTCAGGATAGTTCCCGATCATCTTTTCAGTCGTTGTCACCACGCATCACTCCTGCAATGAAGGCCTCAATCTTTGCCGCATCTTTGATTCCCTTCGCGGCTTCCACACCACCGCTGACATCGACTGCATAGGGATGCAGTGACTGCACGGCCTGTGTCACATTTTCACCATTCAATCCCCCAGCCAGGATAATCCTTCCAGCGAGAGATCGAGGTATCAGATCCCAGTCAAATGTCTTGCCTGTGCCCCCTGGCACACCGGCCTGATAGGTATCCAGCAACAAACCGGATGCCTCTGCATATTGCTGCTCCAGAGATACCAGGTCTGTCTCCTGGCGCATTCGGATAGCCTTGATCCATGGTCTGCCGAAGCCAGCGCATGCCGCTGGAGATTCATCGCCATGAAACTGCAGCAAATCGAGGGGGACCTGTTTTAGGGTCTGTTCGATGACGGCCCTATCCTCATTCACAAATAGACCGACAACTGTAACAAAAGGCGGCAGGCTTTTCACAATCCTCTCTGCCTGTTCCAGGCTGACTGCCCTGGGACTGGGAGGATAGAAGACAAAGCCGATCGCATCAGCACCCAGGTGAATTGCCGCCAGCGCATCTTCAGTCCGGGTGATACCACAAATTTTGATTCTGGTTCTCATAGGCTTGAGAAAGATACAGCAAGCTTCTAGCAGACGCTATCCCCCTGGCTGCCAGCGACTGACAACCCGATTCAACCTAAAAAGATCAGTTGGACAGCGTGAAGGGTGCGTTTGTGGGGGTGAAGGGCTAGGGTCGCTCCTGCACATCCATGTGCCCGCGACACTTGTGCATCCCTGCACGGCGCGCAACGACGCACTATTCCAAGGCGTTGCAACGCCGCCGGCGTTGCAACGCCGCCATGCGCCGCCACAAGCGTGCCATTCACGTTGTAGCGTGATTCACCCAGCAGGTGACATAACCATCGAAGCTATTTTCTTTAAAATCAGTAAGCTGCTAGTAGCATGGAGCGGTCAACTGATTTTTTTAGGTTCAACCCAGCACAAACTCCTCTGGGTAGTCGACACCCGTCAGACAGAGCCCCTGTGGGGGCGCAGTTACCCCACCCAGCGTACGATCACGAAATTCTAATACCTCTTCGGCCCAGTGCTCGGACTGCTCTCCTTTGCCAATTGCAAGCAGCACACCTGCAATGTTTCTTACCATATGATGCAGAAATGCATTGGCATGGATATCTATGCTCAACATCTCTCCCTGACGACTGACTGACAAACTGTAAACTGTTCTCACCGGATGTTTCGCTTGGCAGCCAATCGCCCGATAAGATGAGAAATCGTGTCTACCCACAAGTTTCTGAGCGGCCCGGTGCATCACCTTTTCATCCAGTGGTTGATGAATCCACACCGCACGATCGCGCCACAAGGCAGATCGATAAGCCCGATTGAGTATGAGATAGCGATAGTGTCGCCCAATTGCACTGAATCGGGCATGGAAATCTTCTGGCATCAACTTAGCCCAACAGACACTGACATCCGCAGGCAGGTTTACATTGCAGCCTAAAACCCAGGATCGTTCACTTCTAACGGCCGGGGTATCGAAGTGTACGATCTGTCCAGTTGCGTGAACACCGGTATCGGTTCGCCCGGCACAATGCACGGCCACTTCATGGTCGGCTACTTTTGATAGCGCGATCTGCAACGACTCCTGAACACTTCGTACATCGCCTTGAAACTGCCAGCCATGAAAAGCCGTACCATCATATTCAATGCCCAGTGCCACTCTCATCGGATAACCAGCCCATTTAATCTGCCTGACAAATCAACCACCATCAGTGCAACCGTTTTGGTTAGCATAAAGTGAGTTTTACGAATCAGTGGAATCATATTCGAGATAAAAAGTTTCTGAAAAAGAAAGGGCGCACCCTGTGCGCCCCTTTTCGCTTCCGGACAGAAACTGCCCGGCGTACTATTTATTCAGCTGCCAAGACTGGCTAACAGATCCTGCGCCTCTTTCTGCTGATTCTCACTACCCTCGCCGACAACCTCTTCAAGGATGCTCTTGGCCCCATCATTGTCGCCCATATCAATATAGGCTCGGGCCAGATCCAGCTTGGTGGTGATTTCGTCCGTGGAATCCAAATCAAGATTGTCGCTATGGTTTTGCAGCAGACTCAGCTCATCGACATCATGGGAATCGCTGTCCAGATCGGTGGAGATCCCTTCCAACTCACGCTCGATGCTCTCCAGATCCAGGTCATCCAATACTTCGGAGTCTTCCAACTCAACCGGATCTACGGCCGCATCCACAATTTGACTGTCTTCCACATCGGAGAGATCAAAAGGCAGTGGATCTTCACTCTGCTCCTCATTGACTGGAGCGACATCGATCCCCTGAGCCACCGACTCGACTTCAAGGTCGCTCAAGTCGATATCCAAGGCATCAGAATCCTCCATGGCTGGTGCGCTTTCGGATCCATCCATCTTGTTGAGGAATTCTGAATCCAGTGAGAGATCTGCCTCAAGGGCCTCAGAATCCATCTCATCCAGATTCTCCAGACCACTCAGGTCCATGGAATCTAACTCATCGGAAACATCGGCAGGCGGCTCTTCTGCAGCCGTTTCTTCAGGCAGGGGCGCTGATATATCGGCTTCTGACAGCTGGCCGAGATCCAAGCCCAGATCATCCATATCGTCCACCACGTCGGTTGACGCGAGGCCGGCAGCGCCGGCAAACAGAACATGACCTGGATTGAGCTCTTTACCCATGGTAGCGATCTTGGCCCAGGCATCTGGCTGTTTCTCTTCCAGACCACCGTCCTTTAGTTGCTGAGCCAGGTCGGCATAGGCATCAGCCTTTTTCGCAGAGAAGTAGATCTCCAGCAGCTTGTGCTTCAACTCTTCACGCTCAGGATATTTCTCAATGGCCTGGTTGATCAGCTCTTCTGCCTGCTGATAACGCCCATATGCGATATACACATCGGCCTCAGAAAGCGGATCCACTTCGCCTGTCTCATCCTGCAATGCATCGATATCGCTTGGAGAGAAGTCACTCATGAAGGAAGTTTCATCCGTGGGTGAAGTCAGCGAACTACTATCGTCAACACCAGATGGAACAATGTCACTATCGGGAGAAACCAGAATACTCTCAGCAAATTCAGCTTCAGCCTCTTTGCGGCGGCGCATGATCAGCGCCAACAAGCCGAGCACTAAAACACTGGCGCCACCGATGATGGCTACCATGGTACTGTTCTCTTTCAGGCCATCGAAATAGCTGACTTTCTTTGCGGGCAATTTTGCAACCGGAGGCTCTGCAAGTTTTGGTTTCTCAGTAGCTGGTTTGCTCTCTGCTGTTTCTGCG
>JARRQD010000228.1:0-8189 GCA_037382205.1 Candidatus Thiodiazotropha sp. | reverse complement strand
AGCGACAGGTGCCGCCTGCTCCATAGGCTGCTGTTCAGCAATTTTTGACTCAATATCGACCTCTTCGATGACTGTGTCTTCTGGAACTGGAACAACAGGTTCAGCCATCTCATCCACAGCGGGTGTTGGTTCGGCTTCAACCATTGTGGGTTCGTCAGCTTCTTGCGGTGTTTCCAGCTGCGGTGCTTCAGCTTCAGCCGTTGGCGCCATCTCTTTCATCTTTTCAGAAGCCAAGCTCTGTGCGGCCTGCACTTCAGCAAGCTGATCGCTTTTCAGGGTCAGTAACCGCTGAATATCCTGAATCTGCTTTTCAAGCTCCTGAACCCGAGACCTCAGCTCACTATTCTCCTGCAGGGCCCCTTCATTGGATTCCCGCACAAGTAAAATCTCTTGCTGCAGTCTTTGAATCTCCGCAGTTTCGGCTTGGCCTTCCCGTTCAGCCGACTCGCCCTCCCCGGGCTTGGGCGAAACCAGTTTCAGTCGATCTTTAGGGGCGGCTGGTGCAGATGACGGTGCAGACGCTTCAGCGCCTCTATCCTCGCGGCTGATTGCAGGAGCCGCTCCACGAGTGTCGGATTTCCACTCCCGGGTCTGGGCAAGAAACTCTTCACGGGCGGCACTTTTTGACAGCCCGGTGACATCAGCCTCTTCGGGCAGACGCAGAATCTTACCTACCTTCAAATTATTGACATTGTTTTTGATAAAGGCCGATGGGTTGTGATCCAGCAAAGCCATCATCACTTGCTCAATGGACTCATCGCCTTCCTGCATCTGTTTAGCAATATCTGGCTGACGCTTAACCACCGGAGCCGCAACCGGGGTTGGCTTTCGGCGCAAGGTAACGGGCGGATCGAGCAGTACGGTAAACTCTCTCACCAGCCTGCCTTTCGGCCAATTGACCTCCACAAGAAAGTTGAGGAATGGCTCCCGGATCGCGTCTTTACTGGTAATTGCAATCACCGGCTTGCCCGATGCGGTCAGCTGAGGCGTGAATTTCAAACTGGTCAGACTAAAAGGCCGCTCCATTCCGGCCTTTTCGAATGCCTCGTGCGAGGCCAACGAGACACGTACATCTTGCAACTCTTCCTGGGTAACGGAAAGCAGATCAATATCGGCCTTGAAGGTTTGATTGAGTGCCGATTGTGGGTGAATTTCACCCAGTCCGAGGGCTAAGGCGCCCATTGGTGATAAGGCTGTTGCAACAGCCACTGCCAGAGACAGCTTACGAATCATGCTTCCTCCTTGCCAGAAAACATATCCACCGGTCAGTAAAGTGACCTTGACACGGTGGTGTCAGAGGCCTGCGATAGAACCCCGATCGGTTTTAGAATAAACTTAACAATCAGTCGCTAACTATAGCTTATGAATGATCTTTTTACCAAAAGTTAAACGATCATCACAGCAGATTTTGCAATACTGTGCACGTTGATGAGGCCAACCGCAAAAAGTGAGAATTCAGTCTTACTTTTGCATCCAGCCGCCGATCCAGTCTCAGCAGGGAAGTATCTCCCCCCCACTGACCGAATCCGATCCACGATGATTGCTCGCTGAGAATCACTGCTGGCTTTTTAATCGTCACCCTTCCAGCAAGATCCTCAACATGCGCCGCAATGGTTCTGCAGCTCCCCATAACAACTGATCACCTACTGTGAAGGCATTCAGATACCCTTCACCGAGATTCATCTTGCGCAAACGCCCAACCGGTACAGTCAGAGTACCGGTTACCTTGGCCGGATTTAGCTCCTCAACCGTCTGCTTGCGCTCGTTAGGAACAACTTTGACCCAACTGTTGGCGCCATCCAGTATCGACTCCACCTCGTCTATCGGCACATCCTTGCGTAACTTTATGGTTAACGCCTGGCTATGGCAGCGCATAGCGCCGATACGAACACAGGTTCCATCAATTGGTACCGGGTTCTCACTTCGCCCTAAAATTTTGTTGGTCTCAACAAACCCCTTCCACTCCTCTTTACTCTGGCCGTTCTCCAATGGTACATCGATCCATGGGATCAGACTTCCGGCAAGGGCCGCTCCGAAGTTGTCGGTTGGGAATTCATCGCCGCGCATGGTATCGGCAACTTTACGATCGATATCCAGAATCGCTGAGGCGGGGTCAACCAGTTGATCATGCACTGCGGCCTCCAGGGCACCCATCTGACTGATCAGCTCACGCATGTTGCGTGCACCTGCTCCAGAAGCGGCTTGATAGGTCATTGAGGTGGCCCACTCCACAAGATCTTCACGAAACAGCCCCCCCAGCGCCATCAACATCAAGCTGACGGTACAGTTGCCACCGATAAAATCACGTCGGCCATTCGCCAGACCGTCACGGATCACCGACTCGTTGACCGGGTCGAGAACGATTAGGGTGTGATCTTTCATGCGCAGACTGGATGCCGCATCGATCCAGTAGCCCTGCCATCCGGCCGCGCGCAACTGATCATAGACTTGATTGGTGTAGCTGCCCCCCTGACAGGTGACAATGGCTTCCATCTTCATCAACTCATCGAGTTTCGTTGCATCTTTCAAAGGCGGAATCGGCTTACCGATATCCGGCCCCGCCTGTCCAACTTGAGAGGTGGTGAAAAAGACCGGCTCATCGATCAGGGAAAAATCCCCCTCATCCAGCATCCGGCCCATTAGGACTGAACCCACCATGCCACGCCAACCTACAAAACCGACTCTTTTCATCTTCAATTAACCCATTTATAAACGTGTCGGCCAGGACGATTCCTGGCCACGTAGCAACTTAAGCTCAATCCGGTGTAACTTGCCAGTAGCTGCCAGAAAAGTAGAACACTCGTCATTCCAGCGAACGCCGGACCCAGTAACTCGCTGATTTCTTGGATGGGTACTCACTGTGGTGCTTCAACAGATACAGCCAATACCCTTCAGATTCCAGCTTATCGCTGCCCATATCAACACACTCAATCCAATGCAGCAACAACCGCATCACCCATAGTTTCACAATTTACCTCAGTCATTCCCTCAGCAAAGATATCCGGTGTGCGCAAACCCTGATCAAGAACTTTATTGACTGCAGCTTCAACCCGATCAGCCATTGCGGACTCATCCAAACTGTAGCGCAACATCATCGCCACTGAGAGAATGGTGGCTAATGGATTAGCCACCCCCTGTCCTGCGATATCCGGCGCTGAACCATGGATCGGTTCATACATGCCTTTACCCTGCTCATCCAATGAGGCGGATGGCAACATACCGATTGAACCGGTCAGCATGGCGGCGCAATCGGACAGGATATCGCCGAACATATTGGTCGTGACGACCACATCGAACTGTTTCGGCCATTTCACCAACTGCATGGCCGCGTTGTCCACGTACATATGGCTCAGACTGACATCCTGATACTCCTGCCCTACTCGGTTAACCACTTCCCGCCAGAGTTCTGTAGACTCGAGCACATTGGCCTTATCCACTGAACAGACACGATTATCCCGTTTTTTAGCGATCTCAAAGGCCACCCGTGCGATGCGATCAACTTCCGACTCTTGGTAGACCAGGGTATTGAATCCCTGCTTCTCCCCCCCGTCCAGCTCACGAATACCTCTCGGCTGACCGAAATAGATGCCACCGGTCAGTTCCCGCACAATCATAATATCCAGCCCGGCCACAATTTCGGCTTTCAGGCTGGAGGCATCGGCCAACTGGGGATAGAGGATCGCTGGGCGCAGATTGGCGAACAGATTCAGTTCGGAGCGCAGTCCCAGCAAGCCCTTTTCAGGGCGTATCGAAATATCGAGCTGCTCCCATTTTGGGCCTCCAACCGCACCCAGCAGAACAGCATCCGCCTCACGGGCAAGATCCAGTGTCGCCTCGGGCAGTGGACCACCCGTGGCATCGATGGCGGCACCACCGACCAGCGCCTCATCCATCTCAACATCAAAACCAAAGCGGTCTCGCAGTGCAGCCAGTACTTTGACCGCTTCGGTAACAATCTCGGGCCCGATACCGTCACCAGGCAGAATCAAAATTTGTTTGCTCATCTAAGTTACCTCAAGAAAAGAGCCAGGGCGCCTCTGCGGCGCGACGCGCCTCATAGGCTTTGATCAGATCCACATGTTGCAGCGTCAGGCCAATGTCATCCAGCCCGTTGAGCAAGCAGTGTTTACGAAAAGAGTCCACGTCGAATGGAATCGGTGCGGCATCGCCCACGACCAGCTGTTGCTGCTGCAGATTTACAGTCAGGGACAGCGCCTGCCCAAGGCTGGCCCGGGCAAAGAGTTGATCCACTTTTTTCTCATCAAGAACAATGGGTAATATGCCATTCTTGAAACAATTATTAAAGAAAATATCGGCATAACTCGGAGCAATGATGACCCGAAAACCGTAGTCGGCCAACGCCCAGGGCGCATGCTCACGGGATGAGCCACAGCCGAAATTCTCCCGCGCCAACAGCACCTGAGCGTCCTGATAGCGGGGATCATTGAGCACAAACTCCGGATTGAGCGGGCGTTTGCTGTTATCCATGCCTGGCTCACCATGATCCAGATAGCGCCACTCATCAAACAGATTGGGGCCGAATCCGGAGCGCTTGATCGACTTCAGAAACTGCTTCGGAATAATCGCATCGGTATCCACATTGGATCGATCCAGGGGACAGACGATGCCGCTAAAGGTCTCGAATTTTTCCATCTTCTATTCCTATATAAAAGCATAAGTTATTTTAATTCATAAAATTAATACTTATACTTAATGTTAATTCTACATTCAGATTTCAACGAAGTGGCCATGTATGGCCGCCGCTGCGGCCATTGCCGGACTGACCAGGTGGGTGCGTCCACCCTGCCCCTGACGCCCCTCAAAGTTGCGGTTTGAGGTGGAAGCACAACGCTCACCCGGTTCCAGACGATCGGCGTTCATAGCCAGACACATGGAGCATCCTGGCTCACGCCACTCAAATCCTGCCTCAACAAAGATCTTGTCCAGCCCCTCCTGTTCGGCTTGTGCCTTGACCAGACCGGAACCCGGCACAATCAGCGCCAATTTGACGTTCGATGCCACCTGCTCGCCTTTTGCCACTTCAGCGACTGCACGCAGATCCTCAATGCGGGAGTTGGTGCAGGAGCCGATAAAAACCTTGTCCACGTCAATCTGCTGAATTGGCGTGCCTGCTTCCAGTCCCATGTACTCAAGCGCCCGGCGCATACCGTCCGCTTTCACCTTGTCTGTTTCAGCGGCCGGGTCGGGTACCGTCTGGTCGACCCCAACCACCATCTCTGGAGATGTGCCCCAGGTTACCTGAGGTTTGATGGATGCCCCATCGAGGCTGACGACCTGGTCGAAACTTGCGCCAGGATCTGTCTTCAGCGTCTGCCAGTAAGCCACGGCCTTATCCCAATCCTCACCTTGCGGGGCATAGGGACGCCCTTTGACATAGTCGATGGTCTTCTGATCCACCGCCACGAAACCTGCTCTGGCTCCCGCTTCGATGGCCATGTTACAGAGCGTCAAACGACCTTCGATGGAGAGCGCCTCGATCGCCTCACCGGCGAACTCAATCGCAAAACCGGTACCTCCGGCTGTGCCGATTCTGCCGATGACTGCTAACACGATATCCTTTGCGGTGACACCCGCAGCGACCTGCCCCTCAACCCGAACCTGCATCGACTTGGACTTTTTCTGAATCAGGCACTGGGTCGCCAACACATGCTCCACCTCAGAGGTGCCGATACCGAAAGCCAGGGCGCCCATGGCGCCATGGGTCGAGGTGTGGGAGTCACCGCAAACCACCGTCATTCCCGGTAATGTAGCCCCCTGCTCCGGACCGATCACATGCACGATACCTTGTCGCGGATCGAGCATCTCGAATTCGGTGATGGAAAAATCCCGGCAGTTTTGATCTAGGGTTTCAACCTGTAAACGGGAGACTGGATCGTCAATTGTCGATACCCCACCGGAGCGCTCGGTAGTCGGTACATTGTGATCCGGTGTGGCCAGATTGGCGCTTGCGCGCCAGGGTTTGCGCCCGGCCAGACGCAACCCTTCAAAAGCCTGGGGTGAGGTCACTTCATGCACCAGATGGCGATCAATATAGATCAGCGCAGTCCCATCCTCATCGGCACGAACCAGATGGGATTCCCAAAGTTTGTCGTATAGCGTCTTGGCACTCATTGTTGCTCCTCTTGCTTGTCTGCAAAACAGTTCCTGCTGCAGTGGGTAGTCAAAACATAGGGGAGTGTGATACATAATACAAATTCATATTTTTCATTTTTTCCATTCTTATTAGGAATAGATATGGAGTTCACATCACTGCGTGCATTTGTCCAGGTGGCTAGGGAGGGCTCTTTCTCCAATGCGGCTGAGAGCCTCTTTCTGACACAACCCGCTGTCAGCAAACGGGTTGCCGCCCTTGAGCAAGAGCTTTCGACCCGCCTGTTCGACCGGGTGGGTCGACAGATTTTCCTAACAGAGGCGGGGCGGCAACTGCTACCTAGGGCTGAGCAGATTCTGCAGGATATGGAAGATATCAGGCGAGGATTATCCAATCTGTCAGGAGAGATTTCCGGTCGCCTGGTGATGGGCACAAGCCACCACATTGGACTGCATCGCCTGCCGCCGGTACTGAGGAGCTTCTCTGATACCTACCCCAAGGCAGAACTCGACATACGTTTCATGGAGTCGGAAAAGGCCTGTCTGGCGGTGGAACATGGTGAGTTAGAGATGGCGGTGGTTACCCTGCCCCTCAATCCCATCGAGGCCATTGATGTACCCTGCTGGAAGAGTTGATCAAAGAAAGGCAGTTAGTGGTTAACTGCACCTTGGCCACAGACTATTTGGAAACCCTGAAAATGATGACCAGTATCGGCTTGGGTTGGAGTCTGCTGCCGGAGACTCTACTTGAAGAGGGGCAGTTACTGAAACTTAAGCTCCCGGAACTTAAGCTCAGCCGCTCACTGGGCATTGTCACCCACCGTAAGCGAACCCTCTCCAATGTGGCGAATGCCATGTGCCAACAGCTGCTGGCACAGAGCAATCTGCAGGATGCTTAACGGGTACGCTCACAGATCCCTTCGGGAAAGAAAAATTCGATCTCCGCTTTGGCGGTATCGGGTCCATCAGATCCATGCACGGCATTTTCATCAACCGTCTCAGCGAAATCTGCACGGATGGTACCTGGTGCGGCCTCCTGGGGGTTGGTAGCGCCCATGATTTCCCGGTTTCGAGCGATCGCATTCTCACCTTCCAGCACCTGCACCATAACCGGACCGGATGTCATAAAACCGAGCAGATCGTTGTAGAAAGGGCGCTCTTTATGTACTGCGTAGAACTCGCCGGCCTGTTCACGGCTGAGGTGTAGCATCTTGGATGCGACGATCTTCAGACCGGCATCTTCAAAACGTGCATAGATTTTACCGATCAGATTTTTCGCTACCGCATCAGGTTTGACAATGGAAAAAGTGCGTTCAATGGCCATGGTATCGGGCTCCGAAGAGAATCAGGTTTGAGAATGAAAGACAGGCTGCGAACTGGCATCCAATGCTGCAGCGCAGCAGATGGGCAACTTACTCATCTGTCTGGTTGGTGTCAAGCTTATTAAACGCCTATCGACGCCAATCATCGCTCACTTGCGCAAATAGCGTTTAATATGACTGACTTCAGCTCACTAAAGCGGCTTAACCAACTAAGTGGAAGAGATGTCGCGATGATCGATCCAGCGCATTGCGACGATCACTGCAATGAGCGCATAACCGGCGGCCATCCAATAAGGGGCTTGCGGCCCCATCCCAGCCCACAGGTATCCACTCAGCAGACTGCCGAAGGCGCCACCGGCACCAAAGCTGATACTGCTGTAGAGCGCCTGGCCCCGCCCCTGATGCTTACCCACAAAATAGTGGTGCACCATATGGATTGCCGCCGCATGAAATGTGCCGAAGGTAGCCGCATGCATGGTCTGAGCCAGCAATACCATAGGCAACTGATCTGAGCTAGTCGCCACCAGCACCCAGCGGATCACCGCAATCATCAAACTGACCATCAATACCGTACGGGCCCCCCAGCGCTGCAGTAGGTGGTGCATGACCAGAAACACCAGCACCTCGACGACTACCCCCAAGGCCCAAAGCTGGCCGATCAGACTGCTGCTGTAGCCGATCTCCTCCATATAGATGGAATAGAAGGCATAGTAGGCGCTGTGGCTCGCCTGCATCAGAAAACAGACCAGCAGGAAA
>JARRQD010000227.1:0-10038 GCA_037382205.1 Candidatus Thiodiazotropha sp. | reverse complement strand
CGCGCCTTGGAAAGGGAGAAGCCATTCCCGGCGGCACGCGCCTAGCGGCTAACCGCTTAGCGTCACGCTATAATCGTCAATTTGTATGAAGCACCACACTAGTGTAGTGACTTTCTAAATGCACGCTTTATATAGGACCCTACACTAGGGATCTCTACGACCGCCAGCCACTCACCACTCGAGGTATCACAGAGAGGAGAGGGTCTGTTGATCGGACATAAAAAAACACCAGGAGTGTTGCGCTCCTGGTGTTTTTAGGGTCTCAGAAGTCAGGTTTTCGACTTTAAGCGACGCGCAAAGCCTACTCCAACTAATCCCAGTCCAAGCAGGGAGAGTGTGGCAGGCTCAGGGACGCTGCTGAAACTGACATTCGTCCGAGATCTGATCGAAATGGCGAAATCCCCATAGCCGGTCTGATCATCACCTCGATTGACCCCTCTGACCGCTTCGCGGCGTGTCAGATCGTAAGCAGAAATGGCCACAATATAACTGCCGGCATCCAACACTCTGCTAATCAGTGAGTTGATCGTAAAAGGCGGGCGATCGCGGTCATCATTATGAGCAATAATGTCTCTTCTGTTGAGTCTACCGTCGTTTTCGAAGAGATAGATCTCTGTATCAAAGTCGTTGGAATTGACTGCAATTCTGGTTCTTGCTCTGGCGTCTTGGTCAAACAGTACATAGGCGACAGAGCCAGAGCCGCCATCAGTGATAGCCCCGCTGGTTGTGATCATATTGGCATGACTGTTGAATGACAGACAGATCATTAAGCAGGCTAGAAAGAAAAGTGATTTGTTCATGTTGACGTCCCTAAACAGGCAATGTTTGAGTTAACTCCCGTTCCGTATGAATAATTGCATATTCAGTGCCAGATTATTCGTATTTGTGTAATAACAAGGTTTTAAGCAGTTTATGTTGAAGTCGCATGACCTTATTAAACGGTAATGTGTAAATTATTTCGACACTGTTGGAATAAACTCGATCTCAATATGGATAATCAATAGATCAAGCTTTGACCTGTCCGTTGAGTGGCGCAACTTGAACCCAAGTTAAGTTAGTCGCTGTGGTGTTAATTCTCGGTGATCACTTGCTTATCCTGGATACTCAAAAGATCGAATGGGAGAGGCGTCGCGATGTTTCATCCAATAGAAATACCTTACGGATGTGTGATGAAGAGGGCCGTGTCGGTATTAGCCAATTTTTGTGATGATACTTATGAAGTGGGCTATGAGATGTTGTGGCAGGGTGTGCCGGACTGATTGCTGTCACCTGTGCAAATATCATCTATGCTGATACCTGGAGACAACAAGCAACGTGAAATAACAGGGTAGGTAGAGCAAAGTGAGCAGGAAATATAGAGTGTTTGTATTGGCGGTTATGTTTGTCCTTTCAACCACCGCTGCTTTGGCCAAAGATAAGGACGATAATCCACCTGGCCCGGTTGGCGGGCCAGGTACCAACTGGGAGAATCCTCCTGGGCCTGAAGGCGGACCGGGTGCCTCACCTGATCGCCGTTACCCCTATCGTTTAACCCCCCCAGGGCTGATTGGAGGGCCTGGATCCAACTGGTACTACAAACGTTTCAATCCCCGTTATCGTTACGATAGAGATAATAATCCGCCTGGGCCCAGAGGTGGGCCAGGCACCAACTGGGAAAACCCACCCGGACCACGGGGTGGCCCAGGGGCTTCACCAAACCGCAGATACCGCTAAAACAGCGTTAGCACAGGAGCCGTTCAAGGTTGAGCGGAAGATTGATAATAAACGCTGCTCACTGAAACAGGCCCGATTCCAGGCCTTGCGATCCAGACCCAGTATGTCTGCGGTATATTGCCCCTGACCCCTGGCGGCTTTTGAGACACTGAGCCGTGTGCCAAAAAGCTCAAACAGGATAGCCTTGTAGGTGAATTTCATCTTCCCGGGGCGATTTCGTCAAACTGCGTACTGTGTGGGTATATTGTCAAGTATGATTGTGAGAGCCTTAGATTCAACGATCATGCTATCCCCTGAATAGCAGGGAGGAGAATCACCATGTCGGTCAGTGTGTTCGATCTCTTCAAAATCGGCATAGGGCCATCAAGTTCCCATACGGTTGGTCCCATGTTGGCGGCAAAGCGCTTTATCGAGCAGCTCGATCAGGCTGGTCTGTTGGCTGCTACGCGCAGGCTGAAGATTGAGCTCTATGGTTCTCTGGGGGCAACGGGTAAGGGGCATGGCACCGATAGAGCGTTAATCCTCGGCCTTCAGGGGGAGACGCCTGATGAGGTTGAGGTCGATGCGATCCCATTGCGGATGGATGGGGTACGTGTGACGCGACAGATCGAACTCCATGGTGGGCAGGTTATCGGCATGGATCCAGAACGGGATCTGGTCTTCTGTCGCCGTAAACAGTTGGGTCTGCACCCCAATGGCATGCTGTTCACTGCACTGGATCAGGCTGGCGAGTCTCTCAAGCGCGGGGAGTTCTACTCGGTTGGGGGTGGCTTCATCATTCAAACTGACGAACAGGGAAATCCTCAGCTTGTCGAGCAGCAAACAGCATTGAAGTATCCATTCAAGAGTGGCCGTGAGTTGCTTGATCAGTGCGAAGCCCAGGGCTTATCCGTCAGTCAATTGATGCTTGAAAATGAGTCTGTCTGGCGGGATAAAGAGGCGATTAAGCAGCAACTGTTGAAAATCTGGCATGTGATGCAGCAGTGTGTCGAAAAAGGTTGTGAAACTGAGGGGCATTTACCAGGTGGCTTGAAGGTCAAACGCAGAGCGCCCAGACTTTTTCGCCAACTGAGCAACGATGCTGAACTCAATAGTGTGCCATTGGGCACTATGGACTGGGTCAATCTGTTTGCTCTGGCGGTCAACGAGGAGAATGCCGCCGGTGGCCGGGTTGTTACAGCTCCGACGAATGGTGCCGCCGGTATTATCCCCGCAGTTCTCCACTACTATTGGCGATACGCCCCTGGCGCCAATGAGGATGGGGTGGTGCGTTTTTTGCTGTGTGCCGGTGCGATTGGCATTCTCTATAAAGAAAATGCCTCGATATCCGGTGCTGAAGTGGGTTGTCAGGGAGAAGTGGGTTCCGCCTGCTCCATGGCAGCCGGTGCATTGACCGAGGCTTTAGGCGGCACACCCCAGCAGGTTGAGAATGCCGCTGAGATCGGTATGGAGCACAATCTGGGGCTGACCTGTGATCCGGTTGGTGGATTGGTTCAGGTGCCCTGTATCGAGCGGAATGCCATGGGGGCTGTCAAGGCGATCAATGCGGCCCGCATGGCATTGAGGGGGGATGGTTCCCATTTTGTCTCCCTCGATAAGGTGATCAAGACCATGCGGGAGACCGGTGCCGATATGCAGACCAAGTATAAGGAGACATCACGCGGTGGATTGGCCGTCAATCTGGTTGAGTGCTGAGCAAAGCGCTGCTTGAATCAGGTCACTGAACGGAGAGCCGATTTAAAAACAGATTTTCCTTAGTTCAGATAAGCGATTAAAATCGTCGGATCCACTGCTGGGTCTGCAGCTGAAAAAAGGAGAAAGATGAGCCGTGACCGTTGCCAACGACGATGATATTTTTCTAACCTGGGATGAAGCTCGTCGCTTTGTTGGTGATGAAAAGATTCTCCGCGAGATCGACGAGCTCTATTTCCATTTTGCTGGATTCGCCTCGGTTGAAGTAAAAGAGCGCGCCTTCGAGCGGGTCTATGTCGATGGTTACCTCAGACTCTACGCTAACGATGTCAACGAGTTGAAACGGGGCTTGGCGGTAACCTGTAACAGTGCACTGATCGATCAGTACATTATTATCAATGGCGTGGTCAGGGATGAGCTGTTTCAAAAGTTCCTGGTGTTCGATGATGAGTTGCTGATCGGTCTGAGTGTTGAGAAAGCCGATAATGCCTACAGCTATCCAGCGGATATCTGTTTTCATCAGCAGGATCTACACAACATATGTAGCAAAATCGGTATCCGCCCCGATGCGACTGAAAAGCACACTTCTGACAGCCGGCCTCGCGCTCTATCACAGGATAGCCAACCGCTCGATCTCGCTGAAGATGGGCATGATCATCTGAGCCTGATTGGCGCGCTGGCCTGCATGTTGGCCATGAACAATGACCTGGAGGGCTCGCTGCGTAATGGACAGCACATTTCTGAAATCATTATCGATGACCTGTTTACCATGATGGATGGTTTGGGAATCGATGTGGACGGCAAGAAGAAATTTCTCTACGAACGTCTCATCTCCAAGGGGGTTAAATCGATCCTTGGCGATTGATGAGAGCCTGCTGCCGAGGCTGTTTCAAACCGCTTTGTAACCCTCGGTCTAGCATGGAATAGATTTTTCGTTATTTACCTAACCTATTGATATTTGTCGTATAGATAGGTTTTTGTGTCCAGCCTTTCTGCTATTTCCATGAATTTTTATTGTGTATAGGGCTTGCAAAGCTTAATACCTGACTATATTACTATGTTATTACTTTTATTGCCTTGATACGCCAAGGCTGGGATCAGTTTTCATGGTAAATTTTTCAGGTCTCTTTTCCGCTCAATGCTGTGGTGGTCCGGTGGTTCTGCTGACCCTGGTCAGTATCGGTTTTGGTCTGCTGTTTCTGATGCTCTCTGCGACTGAACTGGCTGTTGTCTTTATCCTGGCCGGTAGCCTGGCAATCGTCTCCTGCCTCTATCTTGGCAGAAGTCGTTGTCATCGGAGCAATCACAAAACGACGCTTTCCAGTCAGTCGCGCACCGGAGCAGCAATATGAGTCAGACAAGCAGAGAGATGGAAGCCTTGATCGAGGCTGAATACGCCCAGGGTTTCATCACCCAGATCGCTTCAGATACCTTTCCCCCCGGACTCAGCGAGGCGGTGGTTCGCGCCATATCCGAACGCAAGGGTGAGCCGGAGTGGATGTTGGAAAAACGTTTGCAAGCCTACCGTCACTGGCTGACGATGGATCCGCCGGAGTGGGCGAAAATCAACCACCCGGCAATCGATTTTCAACAGATCTCATACTTCTCCTCGCCGAAGCCTCGTGAGAAGTTGGAGAGCCTGGATCAGGTCGATCCGGAGATACTCGCGACCTATGAAAAACTCGGAATTTCCATCGACGAGCAGAAGGCGCTGGCCGGGGTTGCGGTGGATGCAGTATTCGATAGCGTCTCGGTAGCGACCACTTTTCGCGAGCGACTTGCCGAGTCCGGTGTCATCTTTTGCGCCATCTCTGAAGCCTTGCGCGACTATCCCGATCTGGTGCGCCAATACATCTCCTCCGTTGTGCCGTACAAGGATAACTTTTTTGCTGCCCTCAACAGCGCGGTATTCAGTGATGGAACCTTCGTCTACATCCCCAAAGGAGTCAGGTGCCCAATGGAGCTCTCCACCTATTTTCGCATCAACGAGGCGAAAACCGGTCAGTTCGAGCGAACTCTGATTATTGCTGAAGCGGGCAGTGAAGTGAGTTATCTCGAAGGGTGTACGGCGCCGATGCGTGATGAAAACCAACTCCATGCAGCGGTGGTGGAACTGGTGGCGATGGAGGATGCCAAGATCAAGTACTCAACGGTGCAGAACTGGTACCCAGGGGATCAGGATGGCAAGGGGGGGATCTATAACTTCGTGACCAAGCGGGGAGAGTGCCGTGGGGATCGCGCTCACATCTCCTGGACACAGGTTGAGACCGGTTCCGCTGTCACTTGGAAATATCCCAGCTGCATTCTGCGTGGCAAAGCGAGTGTCGGTGAATTCTATTCGGTGGCGGTAACCAAGGGTTATCAGCAGGCCGATACCGGTACCAAAATGATTCACATTGGTGAAGACAGTCGCAGTACCATTGTCTCAAAAGGGATCTCGGCGATGCATGGCAGCAATGCCTATCGGGGCCTGGTCAGAGTGGCCGCCAAAGCTGAGAATGCACGCAACCATACCCGCTGCGACTCCCTGTTGATCGGCGATCGTTGCGCCGCCCATACCTTTCCCTATATCGAAGTGAAGAACCCAACCGCCAAGGTGGAACATGAAGCGACCACCTCCAAGGTGAGCGAGGATCAACTTTTCTATTGTCGCCAAAGAGGCCTTTCAGAAGAGGATGCGGTGTCGATGATAATCAATGGGTTTTGCAAAGAGGTTTTTCAGGAGCTGCCCATGGAGATCGAACATCAGGCAGTCGAGAGAGGTAAAAGCGATGCTAAGCATAAAGAATTTAACCGCCAGTGTGGATGGCAAAGAGATCCTTAGGGGGCTAGACCTACATGTGGCGCCTGGAGAGGTGCATGCGATCATGGGGCCGAACGGCTCGGGTAAGAGTACCCTGGCGCATATTCTCTCCGGTCGTGAAGGTTATGACGTAACCGGTGGCGAAGTCGAGTATCTTGGGCAGGATCTGTTGCAGCTGGAGACTGAGGAGCGGGCGCAGCAAGGCATTTTTCTGGCGATGCAGTATCCGGTTGAGCTGCCCGGGGTAAACAACATGACCTTTCTGAGTGAATCGATGAATGCGATCCGCAAGGCCCAGGGCAGAGCTGAGATCGACACCCTCAGTTTCATGAAGCTGGTCAAGCAGAAGGCCAGGCAGGTGAAACTCGATGAGAAGCTGTTGAAAAGATCCGTCAACGCAGGCTTCTCCGGGGGGGAAAAGAAGCGCAACGAAATTCTGCAGATGACGATGCTGGAACCTAAGCTGGCGATTCTCGACGAGACCGACTCCGGGCTCGATATCGATGCCCTGCGTACGGTAGCCGATGGGGTGAATCAGTTACGCTCAGCAGAGCGGGGCATGATTGTGGTGACCCACTATCAACGACTGCTCGACTATATTGAGCCTGACCGGGTGCATGTTCTGGCCCACGGACGGATTGTTCGTAGTGGTGGTAAAGAGCTGGCGCTGGAACTTGAAGCCAGAGGTTATGGCTGGCTACTCGATGAGGTGGCGGCATGACATTCTCGCTAAGTGACCATCTGGTACCACTACAACGGAACATTGAATCCCTGCCAATGCAGCCTGGGGACTGGTTGATCGATCGTCGTTTTGCCGCGCTGGAGCGATTCGAGCGCATCGGGTTCCCCAACAGACGCTCAGAAGCCTGGCGCTATAGCCGTGTCGATGGATTGTTAAAGCAGGGTTTCGTAGCCCCATCGCAGCGGCATGCGGCGGATGGCAGAGCGCTGATCGAACCTCATGAACTCCAGATTGCCACGGCTGGACGTGCGGTGTTTATCGATGGGCAATATATCGATGAACTCTCAGATTGTTCTGCTGCTGGTGTGCGGGTAACCAGTCTCAAGGCCGCTATGGCAAGCGGAGATCGTCAGGTTCTGGAGGCAATTGGCAGCCTCTCAGGCCTCGGTGACGATGGATTTTCGGCACTCAATCTCGCCAGTTTTCAGGATGGTGCGGTGATTCATGTTGAGCCGGGGGTTCGTCTGGATGCTCCGCTTGAAATGCTCCATTTAACCACCTCACGGGTTCAAGGGTGTAAGTTGCCAACCCGGCATCTTGTGTTGCTGGAGCGGCAGAGTCGTGCCGAGTTGATTGAGCGCTTTGTTACGCAAGATCAACAGAGCGCCTACTTCAACCATCAGGTGGTTGAGATCAGTCTGGCTGAACAGGCTGAATTGAAGCACAAACGGATTCAGCTGGAGAGTCGCCAGGCCTACCATCTGAGCGATCTCTATATCGCCTTACAGAGCAAGGCAGACTATCGAGGGGTGACCGCTTCAATCGGTGGTTGCTGGTCGCGCACCACTATCACCAATCGTTTTATACAACCGGATGCCAACTGTGAACTGGATGGCCTCTATCTGGTGGGGGATGGTCAGTTGACCGATTTTCACCTTGATGTTGACCATCAGTTACCGAACTGCAGCAGCTGGGAGAACTTCAAAGGCATTTTGCGAGGTTCCGGCAGAGCCGTCTTCGATGGTCTGATTCAGGTTGGCAAAGGGGCGCAAAAGAGTGAGGCCCATCTGCATAACGCCAACCTGATGCTGTCCAGACACGCTGAAGTCGATACCAAACCACAACTGATGATCCTGGCGGATGATGTAGTTTGCAGCCATGGAACCACAGTGGGTCAGCTGGATGATCAGGCGTTGTTCTATCTGCGTTCCCGGGGGCTTAATGAGCAGCAAGCCCGGGCTCTGTTGTGCCAAGGGTTCTTAGCAGAAATCGTTGAGAAGTTTGAACATCAGGCGTTGCAGGCGCTACTCAACCGGCAGTTCAATTTTGTCACCTCAGAGGTCGAGCAATGAATCAAATTGTTGAAATTGTAAAGTCCATGTTGGTGAAACAGCCTGAGCCTGAGCTACCAACAAGAGAGCAATTGATCGAAGCTTTGCGTAGCGTATTTGACCCGGAGATCCCGCTCAATATCTATGACTTGGGTTTGATCTATCGACTGGAGATCAATGATCAAGGTCTGGTTGAAATCGATATGACCTTGACCGCCCCTGGTTGTCCTGTCGCCGGGTCCCTACCTGTTGAAGTAGGCCGGGTCATTGATGCCATACCGGGTGTCCAGGAGAGTGTGGTTAATATGGTCTGGAGTCCGCCATGGAGTAAGGAGCGAATGAGTGAAGAGGCTCAGTTGCAGCTCGGGCTGCTATAGGCCTTATAACGTTGTATATCCTGATTGGCCTGAAGGTTTGTAGGACCGATTGCTGGATCTGAGAGGTATCGAGATGTCCATAGAGTTAACTGATAAAGCGGCTGAACACGTCAGCAAAATGCTAACCACTCACCATTCAGGTATTGGATTGCGCCTGGCGACTAGAAAGAGTGGCTGTAGCGGTTTTGCCTATGTGGTGGATTATGCCGAACAGCTCGAAGATGACGATCAGATATTTGAAAGTCATGGGGTAAAGATCGTGGTGGATCAGCAGAGTCTGCCGATGCTTGACGGTATGACCATCGATTTTGTCAAAGAGAATGCGCTCAACGAAGGGTTTGAGTTTATCAATCCTAATGTGAAACAGAGCTGTGGCTGTGGCGAGTCATTCAACGTTTGACTGTGCAGAGGAGTGGCTATGAGGGCGGTGTCTGAGGTGGAGCCTATTGAGCATATCGAGGAAACCTTCGAGTTTCTCGATGATTGGGACAGCCGATATCAATATCTGATTGAGTTGGGGGAGAATCTGCCTCCAATGCCAGAGTCGCTGAAAACCGAGGAGAACTGGGTAAAGCCCTGCATGAGTACCGTGCATGTGGCAGCTCAGTCGGATTCCAGCCAACCCGAGTTGATCCGTTTCCTGGGCGATTGCGATACCGCGATCATCAAAGGTGTCTTGGCTGTGTTGATCGATCTGTTTTCACACCGCACGCTGGATGAAATAAAGCAACTGGATGTGGACGGCCTGTTCAAGCGTTTGCGACTGGAGGAGCATCTCAGTCCCACACGGCACGTGGGTATCTATGCCATCGTCGATAAAATAGTTGAGCGGGCTGAAACCCTGAAGATGGGGTAAATAAGGATTCCTGGCTGTTGTTACCCTTTAAACCTAAAAAGATCAGTTGGACTGCGTGAAGGGTGCGTTTGTGGGGGTGCCGGGCAAGGGTCGCTCCTGCACATCCATGTCCCGCGACACTTGTGCATCCCTGCAGGGCGCGCAACGACGCACAATAGCGCGCTATTCCAAGGCGTTGCAACGCCGCCATGCGCCGCCACAAGCGTGCCATTCACCTTGTAGCGTGATTCACCCAGCAGGTGACATAACCATCGAAGCTATTTTCTTTAAAATCAGTAAGCTGCTCGTAGAATGGAGCGGTCAACTGATTTTTTTAGGTTAAAACGATCTACCCACTGACCGAGGTGGTCAGCGGGTAACAATGCTGCTGATTTCTCTAGTGGTCACTGGCGCATAGGAGCTTGGCGTCGCTCTCACCAGAGCGGGCCAGCTCTTCGAGTCTGGAGAGCACCTGCAGACTCGCCTCTTCCATTCGGGCAATCGAGCTGATGCCATTTTTACGGTCTCCAGACTTAGCATATTCTGTAGCCAGTTTACCGTACTTATGCACCTCTTGGTGTGGCGCCTCGATCGCCTGGTATCCG